>NZ_JBEZEH010000235.1:0-10443 GCF_040648775.1 Micromonospora sp. NPDC049089 | reverse complement strand
GTCCTGGGGACCCGGCCCTCCGCTTTGCCCGAGCTGTCACGCGAGCGTGACAGCTCGATCACAAGGCGTGCTGGTCACGTCGACCCGACCAGCTCAGTGTTCGAACGGCTCAGTGTCCGACCGGCTCCCGCCACATCGGCCAGAACGGCGTGCCGTCGGGCACCCGGAACGGCTCGCCGGCCAGATAGCCGTGCTTCGCGTACAGGTCCCGGCTGCGTGGGCTGCTCGCCTCCAGGTACGCCGGCATCCCGTTGGCGTCCAGCCAGGCGTGGTGGTGGCGCATCAGCGCGCTCCCCAACCCCTGCCCCTGCCGGTCGGGCCGGGTCGCCAGGAAGGCGAGGTGGTGGTGGTCCGGGTGCGGGTGGTGCGCCGCGAACAGCTCGTCGAGGTGCTGGAACCGGTCGGTCCACTCGCCGCAGGCGGCGGCCAGTCGGGCGTCGTAGTCCGCAGGCGGCGGCGCCGGCTCACCGACCGAGGGAAACCAGACCGCCACCGAGGCCCGGTCCTCGGTCGCGTGGACCATGCCGTGCCGCATCGCGTGCTCGACCAGGATCTCGAAGTCTCCGGCCAGCACGGCCTCCCGCTTGCTCGCGTCGGGGACCAGCCAGTACGTCACCTCCAAAACGGTGAACGCCTCGGCGATCCGGGCCGCCACGAGCGACGTCTCCTCCGGCCCGAGCCGCTCGATGACCACGCTCATCGGGTCACCTCCACGGCGGCCGGCGCCTCCGGCCTGGTGACGGCGGCGGCGCTCGCCGCGCCCAGGCCGATCCGGGCGTACGTGTCCGGGCGGTTGCTGCGCAGCAGCAGGGCCCACCCGATGCCCAGCAGGGCAGCCACCGGGTACGCGGCGGGCAGCGCCCACCGCAGCGGGGAGTCCGGCGCGACGCCGAGCAGGTTGGCGAAGTTCGACACGGCCAACCAGATGATCACGAAGAGCGCGATGGTGGCCAGGCCGGGCGCGATGGCCCGTCGCCAGAGGTTCTCGCCGCTGGCGGTGCGGGCGAAGTAGGCGATCACCGCCACCGAGGTGGTGGCGATCAGCAGCAGGACGCCGAAGCCGCCTGTGGTGCCGACCCAGAAGAACAGCTGCACCACCGGCTCCCAGCCGTTGACCGCGTACAGCGCGATGACAAGCAGCCCGAGGACGCTCTGCGCCACCGAGGCGGCCCGCGGCGCGCCGGTACGGGCCGAGGTCTTACCGAACACCGCCGGCAGCACCCGCTCCCGACCGAGCGCGAACGTGTACCGGGCCGTGGTGTTGTGGAACGAGATCATCGCGGCGAGCACCGAGGTCAGGAAGAGCACCTGCCCGATGGTGACCATCGTGTCGCCGAGCTGCGCGCCGGCCAGGTTGAAGATCAGCTCGACGCCCTGCGTGCCGGCCTCGGCCACGATCTTGTCCTGCCCGACGGCGACCGTCATGGTCCAGGACGACAGCGCGTACAGCCCGGCGATGATCGCCACCGAGAGGTAGGTGGCCAGCGGCACCGTCCGCTTCGGGTCCTTGCTCTCCTCGCTGAAGACCACCGCCGACTCGAAGCCGACGAAGCCGAGGACGGCCAGCACCAGCACCGCGCCGACGCCCGACACGAAGAGGTTGTCCGGCGAGAACGAGGCGAAGCTGACCTGGCCGTCGGCCGGGTTGCCGAGCTGCCCCAGGTCGAAGATGAGGACCACCACGACCTCGGCGACCAGCAACGCGGCCAGGACCATGCCGTTGAGGTCGACCCGGAGCAGGCCGAGCACGCCGACCAACGCCCACGCCACCAGGGCCACGACGGCCCAGTGCGGGTGTCCGCCGAAGAGCCGGTCGAGCACCGGCTGGGCCGCCGCACCGATGGTGCCGTACAGCCCGACCTGGAGCGCGTTGTACGCGATCAGCGCGACCCAGGCCGCGCCCACGCCGGCCGGTCGGCCGAGTCCTCGGGAGATGTAGGCGTAGAAGGCGCCCGCGTTCTCCACCCGGCGGGACATCGCCACGTAGCCCACCGAGAAGAGGGCGAGGACCGCGGCGATCAGCAGGAAGGCCAGCGGGATTCCGGTCACCCCGATGACGCCGTAGCCGGTGGTGACGACGCCTGCCACCACTGTCAACGGCGCGGCGGCGGAGAGGACGAAGAAGATGACCGACGGGATGCCGAGGCGACCTCGGGCCAGGGCTTCGGAGACGTTGCTGGGTCGTTCGACTGTCGATGTCGGGGGCATACGACTACTCCGATCGTCGAGGGGAGGGTTGGGGGTTACCGGAGGGGATCAGGGGATGCCGCGCAGCACGGCGGCGCCGACGGCGGCCTCGGTGTGCCCGACGAGTTCCTTGAGCGGGGCCGGCAGCGCGGGGATGAGGACGTTCAGCCGGTGGTGCGCCCGAGGGCCGGCGCTCCACAGCACCTCACGGGTCAGCCCGGCGGCCACCACCAGGCCGAGCAGCAGGGCATCTGGCACGCCCGGTGGTTCCGGCCGGTCCAGCAGGGCCCGGAGGCGGGTGGCCGGCCAGGCCACCGCGTTGAGGTCGATCGGCAGGTAGCTGACCGTGGTACGCAGCAGTCGGCGGCTCTCCTGGCGGCGCAGCACCCCGGCGCGGGCGAGCCGTTCTCCCACCGACGCCGTGGCGCTCTGCGCCAGGAAACTCAGCCAGGTGCGCAGCTCCCGGTGTTGCGACTCGCCGATCAGCTGGTCCAACACGGTGTGCGCCAGGGCGTCGGCTGGCGGACGCCTGTCGATGACGGTGACCTGGCCGGCCACGACAGTGATGTGTCCGTAGAGGATCAGTTCGCCGAGGAGCCCGCCGGCCAGCCCGAGCCCCGTCGCAGCCGGGTGCAGTTTTGCCTTACCACGACTGTCGTTGTGGGCGATCAGGAAAAACTCGTCGGCGATGAGCAACGATCCTCCCGACAGGCGTGTCCACAGTGTTCGCAACCGGGAAAGGATGCACCGACAGCTACTGCAACGCAACTCCCAGATTTGAAAGTTGCACTCCGTGCATCTGCGACCTGCGGATCTTGTCGTGGCAGACTCGGACGGTGACCGCCACCCCCACCGTCCGACCCGCCGCCAGCCCGACCGTGCGGCGTCGCCGCATCGCCCGGGAGCTCCGCCAGCTACGGGAACGCGCGGGCATGACCCTCGATGTGGCCGCCCGTCAGCTCGACATGTCGAAGAGCAACCTCTCCCGGATCGAGACCGCGCAGATCGGCATCAAACCCCGCGACGTCCGGGCCGCTCTCGCGCTGTACCAGGTGACCGGTTCGGATGCCGAGGCACTGATCGAGATCGCCCGGGGGGCACAGCAGCGCGGCTGGTGGCAGAACTACAGCGACGTGCTCCCCGAGTGGTTCGAGTTCTACGTCGGACTGGAGGCCGAGGCGGCGGCGCTGCGCACGTACGAGGCCGAGTCGGTGCCCGGACTGTTGCAGACCGAGGCGTACGCCCGGGAGATCTTCCGGCGCACCGCCGGCGAGGACGGTCTGGAGCGCAAGGTCGCCGCCCGGCTGCGCCGACAGGAGGTGCTGCGCCGCGAGGACCCGGTCGTTCTGTCGGTGATCCTCAACGAGGCGGTGCTCCTGCGCCCGGTCGGCGGAACCGCGGTGATGGCCGAGCAACTGGTCCACATGAGCCGGATCGCGCAGCTACCCAACGTGACAATTCAGGTACTGCCCTTCACCGCTGGCGGGCATCCCGCGATGAGCACCCCGTACGTGATCCTCAACTTCGCCGATGCCGCCGACGCGTCAGTGGTTTACCTGGATAACCTCACGATGGGGCTGGCTCTGGAAGAAGCCGATCATGTGCTCGGGTATAGCCTTCTGCACGAGGAGCTGTGCCGGATGGCGCTCGATCCGACGGCGTCGTTGACCCGTCTTGAGCATGCTTCTCGTAACTTTGCGTGACCGCTTCTGCGGCACGCCGACGCAGACGAGAGGTACCGCGGATGACGGCGTACGACCTGACCCGAGCGGACTGGCGCACCAGCACGCGCAGCAGCGGCAACGGCAACTGCGTGGAGGTCGCGACAGTCGCGGGTCAGGTCGCCGTCCGGGACAGCAAGGACCGCTCCGGCCCGGTGCTCGCCTTCGGCGCGACGGCCTGGCGGGCCTTCGTGCTCGGCGTCGGCGAGGTCCGTCGCTCCTGACGCACCCGTCCCGGTGCGAGACTGGGCCGTGCTCTCCGACGTAACCCTTGACCTGCCGGTCCGCCCGGTGCTGCCGGCGCTGGTCGCGGCTCTCGACGCGGCCGGCGCCGGTGTGCTCGTGGCTCCACCGGGCACCGGCAAGACCACCCTCGCGCCGCTGGCCGTGGCCGACCGGGTGACCGGTCGGGTGGTGATCGCCCAACCCCGCCGGGTGGCGGCCCGTGCCGCTGCCCGGCGCATGGCCGAGCTGCTCGGCGAGCGGGTCGGTGAGCGGGTCGGCTACGCGGTACGCGGCGAGCGCCGGGTCGGCCCGGCCACCCGGATCGAGGTGGTCACCACCGGCCTGCTGGTCCGCCGGCTGCACCACGACCCGGAGCTGCCCGGCACGGGTGCCGTGCTGCTCGACGAGTGCCACGAACGCCAACTCGACGCCGACCTCGCGCTGGCCTTCACCGTGGAGGCGCGCGCCACCCTCCGGCCGGACCTGTGGATGCTGGCGATGTCGGCGACCCCGGACACCGACCGGTTCGCCGCGCTGCTGGGCGGGCCCACCCCGGCACCTGTGGTGCGGGCCGACTCGGCGTTGCACCCGGTAGAGCGGATCTGGGTGCCCCCGGCGCGCCCGATCGCCCCGCCCGGGGCCGGGCCGGTGGACCGGGCCCTGCTCGACCACGTGGCCGCCACCGTCCGGCGGGCGCTGCGCGAGCACGACGGCGACGTGCTCGTCTTCCTGCCCGGGGCCGGCGAGATCGCCGCGGTCACCGGCCGGCTGGCCGACCTACGGGACGCTGTCGCGCTGCTCCCGCTGCACGGCCGTCAACGCGGCGCCGAGCAGGACGCCGCGCTGCGTCGCGGTGACCGACGGCGGGTGGTGCTGGCCACCGCGCTGGCCGAGACCAGCCTGACCGTCCCGGGGGTGCGGATCGTGGTGGACGCCGGGCTGTCCCGGGTGCCTCGGATCGACCTGGCCCGTGGGCTGGGCGCGCTGGTCACCGTGCCGGTCTCCCGCGCCGCCGCCACCCAGCGAGCGGGCCGGGCCGGCCGGGAGGCCCCCGGGTACGTCTACCGCTGCTGGTCGGCGGCGACCCACGAGCGGCTGCCCGCCCGCGCCGAGCCGGAGATCGCCACCGCCGACCTGACCGGCTTCGCGTTGGAGTTGGCCGCCTGGGGCCGACCGGACGGTGTCGGGCTCGCGTTGCCCGACCCGCCGCCGGCCGCCGCGATGACGGTGGCCCGGGACACCCTGGAAACCCTGGGCGCTGTCGACATCGACGGTCGGATCACGACGCGGGGGCGGTCGATCGCCGCCGCCGGGGCGCATCCACGACTGGCCCGGGCGCTCCTCGACGGCGCCGGCCGGGTCGGCGCCGACCGGGCCGCCGAGGTGGTCGCCCTGCTCGCCGAGGAGGGCGCCGCCGGCCCCGGTGACGATCTGGTCGCCGGTTGGCGTCGGCTGCGCACCGGCGTGGACGCGGGCGCGACCGCCCGTTGGCGCACCGAGGTACGCCGGCTGCGGGCCGCGCTGCCTGCCGACGCCCCGCCGAAGGGCCGCGCCGAGGCCACCGGCCGCACCGGCCCGGGTGGACTGAGCGACGATCTCGCCGCCGGGCTGCTCGTCGGTCTGGCGTACCCGGAACGGTTGGCCCGGGTGCGGCGGCCGGGCGGCTCGGCGTACCTGATGACCGGCGGGACCGCCGCGGAGCTGGCCGCCGGCTCGGGGCTGGCCGGGTCCGACTGGCTGGCGGTAGCGGTCGCGGACCGCACACCCGGCGCGCCGTCGGCCCGCATCCGCCGGGCCTCCCCGGTGGACGAGGCGACGGCCCGGGAGGCGGCCGGTCCGCTGCTGCGCACCGGCCGCGAGGTCGGCTGGTCGGACGGGGACGTGGTGGCCCGGGAGGTGACCCGGCTGGGCGCGATCGAGCTGGTCCAGCGGCGCCTGGACCGGCCGGACCGGGCGGAGGTGGCCGCCGCGCTGCTGACCGGCCTGCGCCAGGACGGGCTGGGGTTGCTGCCCTGGACGCCGGCGGCTCGGGCGCTGCGTGAGCGGCTCGCGTTCCTGAGGCACCACCTGGGCGAGCCGTGGCCGGAGGTTGGCGACGACTCGTTGCTCGACGCCGCGCCGACCTGGCTGGGCCCGGAGCTGGCCGCCGCGCGACGCCGGACCGACCTGGCGCGGGTGGACGTACCGTCGGCGCTGCGTCGGTTGCTGCCCTGGGCGCAGGCCGCCCGCCTCGACGAGCTGGCCCCGGAGCGGATCGAGGTGCCGAGTGGTTCTCGAATCCGGCTGGACTACGGCGACCCCGCCGCGCCGGTGCTCGCCGTGAAGCTCCAGGAGACGTTCGGCTGGCCGGCGGCCCCCCGCATCGCCGACGGTCGGGTGCCGGTGCTGCTGCACCTGCTCTCCCCCGCCGGCCGGCCGGTGGCGGTCACCGCCGACCTGGCGTCGTTCTGGCGTACCGGCTATCCGCAGGTCCGCTCCGAGCTGCGCGGGCGCTATCCCCGGCACCCGTGGCCGGAGGATCCGGGAACGGCCAAACCCACCCGGCACGCCACGCCGCGTCGGCGCTGAGCGGCGGTCTACTCCTCGACGACGTCGGCCACCACGACTGTGACGTTGTCCGGCGCGCCGGCGTGCAGGGCCAGGTCGATCAGCTTGGCGGCGCAGGCGTCCCGGTCCGGATAGCCGCTGAGCACCTCGGTGAGGGTGTCCGGGCGAACCACGTTGGAGAGGCCGTCGCTGCACAGCAGCCACCGGTCGCCCGCCCGGGGCACCATCGTCGCGTACGACGGGGAGACCTCGTCACCCTGCAACGCCTGGGTGACCACGGCCCGGCGAGGGTGGCTGCTGGCCTGGTCGGCGGTGATCACGCCCTGATCCACAAGCATCTGGACGAAGGTGTCGTCCCGGGTGACCTGCTTGAGCACGCCCTCGCGGAACAGGTAGGCCCGGGAGTCGCCGACGTGCGCGAGCGCCAGACAGCTGCCGGTACGGGCGAAGAGCAGGGCGGTCAGCGTGGTGCCCATGCCCTGGCGCTCGGGATCCTCGGCGACCGCCTGTCGGATCCGGGAGGTGGCGAGCGCGATGCCGCCCTCGAGCGCGGCCACCAGAGCGTCCTCGGGTGTCTCGAGGTCCAGCGGGGCGACCGCGTCGATGGTGAGGGCGCTGGCCAGGTCGCCGGCGGCCATTCCGCCCATGCCGTCGGCGACGGCGACGAGCCAGGTGCCGGCGTGCAGGGCGTCCTGGTTTCCGCTGCGGATCAGCCCACGGTCGCTCGTTCCCACGGAACGCAGCTTCAGGGTCATGGGTGGCAGCCTGCCAGGCGAAGGGCGCAGTTGTCTCTAGGAGATCAGGACGACGGCGCGTGGCGCGGCCAATCTCACGTCCGGAGGGCGGCGCGTCGGGGGTGCCGCTCGGGCTGGCCGCCCACGTCGGATGCTGAAACCCATCCAACCAGATCAATTGACAGGGCGTGCTGGCACTGGAAACATCGAGCAGACACCTGGGAGCGCTCCCAGCGTCTTCCCAGCTCCTTGCCACCACCACTGTCCCACTTCCCGTCCCGGAAGGACTCCCGTGACGCCATCCCGACGCCGCCTCCTGCTGGCTGCGGCGACCACCCTGGCCCTCACCGGCGCGGGCGCCGGCGCGGCCCACGCCGACCCACCACCGGACGCCCCCGAGCAGATCGACAACGGCGACTTCAGCGAGGGCGTGAGCCCTTGGTTCTCCTTCGGCACCGGCGCGCTGGCAGTCACCGACGGCCAGCTCTGCACCACTGTCGCGGGCGGGCTGGCCAACCCGTGGGACGCCGGTATCGGCCAGGACGGCGTGCCGCTGATCGCCGGCGCCGAATACACCCTCGGCTTCGCCGTCTCCGCCACTCCCGGCGCCGCGGTCAAGGCCGTGTTGCAGCTCGGCAGCGCCCCGTACACCACGTACGCGGCGGTGGACGCCACCGCCACCGGCACCCTCCAGCGGGTCGAGCAGACCTTCACCGTCCCGGACGACAACCCCAACGCGCAACTGATCTTCCAGGTCGGTGGCGCCGCCCAGGCGCAGACCATCTGCCTGGACGACGTCTCGCTGCGCGGCGGCGAGCCGCCCGAGCCGTACGTGCCGGACACCGGGCCACGGGTGCGCGTCAACCAGGTCGGCTACCTGCCCGGTGGCCCGAAGAACGCCACTGTCGTCACCGAGGCCACCGCGGCGCTGCCCTGGCAGCTGCGCAACGCCACCGGAACCGTCGTGGCCAGTGGCACCACCACCGCTCGCGGCGTCGACGCCGCCTCCGGGCAGAACGTGCAGACCGTCGACTTCTCCAGCTACCGCACCCCTGGCACCGGGCTCACGCTCACCGTCGACGGTGAGACCAGCCACCCGTTCGACATCTCCGGCGCCCTCTACGACCAGCTGCGCTCCGACTCGTTGCAGTTCTTCTACGCCCAGCGCAGCGGCATCGCCATCGACGGTGACCTGATCGGCGACGAGTACGCCCGGCCCGCCGGCCACCTCGGCGTCGCACCCAACCGGGGCGACACCAACGTGCCCTGCCAGCCGGGTGTCTGCGACTACTCCCTGGACGTGCGCGGCGGCTGGTACGACGCCGGCGATCACGGCAAGTACGTGGTCAACGGCGGCATCGCCACCTACCAGTTGTTGAACACCTTCGAGCGGACCAAGACGGCGGCCACCGCCAACGGCGGCGCCGAACTCGCCGACAGCACGCTGCGGGTGCCCGAGCGCGGCAACGCCGTGCCGGACATCCTCGACGAGGCCCGCTGGGAGCTGGAGTTCCTGCTGCGCATGCAGGTGCCCGCCGGCAAGCCGCTCGCCGGCATGGTCCACCACAAGATCCACGATCAGAACTGGACCGGGCTGCCGCTGTCCCCACAGGACGACCCGCAGCCTCGCGAGCTGCACCCGCCGTCGACCGCGGCCACCCTCAACATGGCCGCCACCGCGGCCCAGTGCGCCCGACTCTTCGCCCCCTACGACGCGGCGTTCGCGACCCGCTGCGGCACTGCCGCGAAGACCGCCTACGCCGCGGCCAAGGCCCACCCGGCGGTGTACGCCAGCCCGACCGACGGCACCGGCGGCGGCGCGTACGACGACAGCAACGTCACCGACGAGTTCTACTGGGCGGCGGCCGAGCTGTACCTGACCACCGGGGCGCAGAACTACCTGGCCGACCTGACCGCCTCACCGCACCACACCGGGAACGTGTTCGACGCCCGGGGCTTCGGCTGGCAGAGCGTGGCCGCGCTGGGCCGCCTCGACCTGGCCACCGTGCCGAACGGACTGCCCGCCGCCGATCTGGCCCGGGTCCGCGCCTCGGTCACCGCCGCCGCCGACACGTACCTCGCCGAGCTGCGCCGGCAGGCTTACGGGCTGCCGATGCCCGGAGACGCCAACAGCTACTTCTGGGGCGGCAACAGCAACGTCATCAACAACGCGGTGGTGCTGGCCACGGCCTTCGACCTGACCCGCAACGTCGCCTACCGTGACGGGGCCGTGCAGGCGATGGACTACATCCTCGGTCGCAACGCCCTGAACATCTCCTACGTCACCGGGTGGGGAGAGCACGCCGCGGAGAACCAGCACAGCCGGATCTTCGGCCACCAGCTCGACCCGAGCCTTCCCCGACCGCCCGCCGGCTCCCTCGCCGGTGGCCCGAACGCGGCCCTGCAGGACCCGTTCGTGGCACAGTTGCTGGCTGGCTGCGAGCCGATGTTCTGCTACGTCGACGACATCAACTCGTACTCGACGAACGAGGTGGCGATCAACTGGAACTCGGCGCTGACCTGGATCGCCTCGTTCCTGGCCGACCAGGGTGACGCCGGCGCGGTGCCGGCCACCACCTGCACGGCGCGCTACACCAACTACGGCGCCTGGCAGGGCGGCACCGGGTTCACCGGGCAGCTGACCATCCAGAACACGGGCACCACCGCCGTCAACGGCTGGAGCGTGCGCTTCGCGTTCACCGGTGACCAGCGGGTACGCGAGGCGTGGCTGGCGAAGGTCACTCAGTCCGGCGCGACGGTGACCGCGCGCAACGAGTCGCACAACGCCAAGATCGCACCGGGTGGCTCAGTGATGTTCGGCTTCAACGCGACGACCACCGGGGGCGCCAACCCGAGCCCCGGCCTGGTGACCGTCAACGGGGCGGCCTGCTCGCTGACCTGACCGACGTCCTGGTGGCCGCCCGGGGGAGGGGGGGCCCCCGGGCCCCCCCCGTCGGGGGGGGGGGCGGGGGCGCCCCCGCCCCGCGGGGGGTCGGCGCCCCCGCGCGGGGGGGGGTGTGGGGGTGGGG
>NZ_JBEZEH010000234.1:0-10675 GCF_040648775.1 Micromonospora sp. NPDC049089 | reverse complement strand
ACGCCCCGCCGGGGGCGGGGCCCGGCGCCCCGCCCCCCCGCCCCCGCCCCCCGGGTGCCCCACACGCGGGGCCGCCCCCCCCCCCCCGGGGGGGGCGCCATCAACCCGCCCCCCCCCGCCGATCGATGTCGTCACGGCCGCGCAACGGCCGGTCTGGTCAGCCGCGCAGCGGCCGACCCACCTCGTGCAGGTGACCGAGTGCCTGCCGGTACGACTCGACAAGCCCGGTCTCGGCGTACGGGATGCCCTGCTCGACGCAGTAGGCCCTGACGATGGGCTGGGCCCGGCGCAGGTTGGCGCGGGGCATGTTCGGGAAGAGGTGGTGCTCGATCTGGTAGTTGAGACCGCCGAGGGCGGTGTCCACGAGCCGGCTGCCGCGTACGTTGCGGGAGGTCAGCACCTGCTTACGCAGGAAGTCCAACTCGTCCTCGGCGGTCGGCATCGGCATGCCCTTGTGGTTTGGCGCGAACGCGCAACCCATGTAGAGACCCCACAGGGCCTGGTGCACGACGGCGAAGAGCAACGCCTTGACCGGGGACATGACCGCCAGCAGCAGCGCGACATAGCCGACGGTGTGCGCGAGGAGCAGCGCCGCCTCGGCCGCCCGGTGCCGCATCGGCACGGTGTACCCGCCGTTCGGCTCCCGGCCGACGATGGCCCGGATGCTCGCCACGTGCAGGTTCAGGCCCTCCAGCAGGAGCATCGGGAAGAAGAGGTACGCCTGCCGCTTGGCCATCCAGCGACCGACCCCGCGGGTCTCCAACGCCTGTTCGTGCGTCCACACCAGGGCGCCCGCGCCGACGTCCGGGTCCTCGTCCTCGTGGTTCGGGTTGGCGTGGTGCCGGTTGTGCTTGTCGACCCACCAGCCGTAGCTGAGCCCGACCGCCGCGTTGCCGGCGAACAGGCCCACCAGCTCGCTGGGGCCACGCCGACGGAACATCTGGCGGTGCCCTGCGTCGTGGCCGAGGAACGCGACCTGCGTGGTGGCCACCGCCATCAGGGCCGCGAGGGGAAGCTGCCACCAGGAGTCGCCGAGCAGGAACACGGCCACCCAGCCCGCCACGAAGGCACCGAGGGTGAGCACGATGCGGGTGACGTACCAGCCGGGGCGCCGCTCCAGCAGGCCCGCCTGGCTGATCCGTCGGGACAACTGTGCGTAGTCACTGCCTCGCCGTCGTACCGGCGGTTCCGCCACCGCTCCGAGCGCCATCGCTGCTCCCGTTCCTCTTGCGCCCGCGCCAGGATGGTTCGGGCTTGCTGTCAAGTCTCCCGATCGCGGTAGCGGTGAGTAACCCCGACAGCCCCCGAATGGGGGGTAGGGCAGGCCCTACCCCTACGGGTCCGGCTCAGCTCAGTCGGCCCACCGCGGCACGCAGTCGAGCCAGGTCACGTCGACGCCGCTCGTAGGTGGCGGCGAGCCCCACCAGTGCCAGCCCGCCGATCCCCAGGTAGATCCACCGGGGCAGCAGATCCCACCCCCGGGCCAGCTCGTGCAGCGCCAGCAGCGTCAGTACCCCGCCGCCGAGCAGCACCGGCGCCTGCCACCGGCGGGTCGCGCCGGCCAGCACCGCGCCGGTCGCCGCCGCGCCGAGCAGCAGTCGCCGCCACGGCTGCGGGTCCGCCCCGGCCAGCACCGACACGAGGCTGGGCAGCAACGCCGCGACCAACCCCGGGCCGAGGGCCGGCCAGCTGGTCAGCCCCGGCCGGGTGCGCAGCGCCAGCAGACCCGCTCCGACGGCGAGCGCCGCAGCCGGCAGTGTGTACGCCTCCAGCACTGTCACCCCTCCGGCGGCCAGCAGCACCCAGGCCCCGAGCAACTCGCTGCCGGCGGCGATCCCGGCGAACGCCCACCGCCGGCCGGCCGGTTCACCCCGGCGCAGCAGCCGCAGCGCGACGGCGGCACCCCAGAGCACGCAGATGGTGGCGAGGTGCCGCGCCGCCTCGACGGCGAGCACCGCCGCCACCAGCGCGACGGCCTGCGCGGCGGCGTCCAGCACCCGCCCCAGCCGGACCCGCGCCGGGGTGACCGCCGCAGCGGTCAACACCAACGCGGCCACCCCCAGCAGTGGGTACGAGGCAGCCCGCAGGGGCAGCCCACCGGCGAGGGGCGCGGTCACCGCCAACGCGGACGCCGCGCCCACGGCGGCGAGACAGCCGGCGACCCGTACCTCGAACCGGCGCGCGCCGGCGGCGACCGCGACCGCCGCCACCAGCAGCGCCCCCTCGGCGGCAAGCGTCCCGGCCCGGGTGGCCAGCAGACCGAGCACACCGGAGGCCACCAGCACCACGCCCACCGGCACGGCGACCGGTGTGAGCGCCGGGCGGGCGGCGGCCAGCGCGGTGAACAGCAGCGCCGCCAAGCCGGCGAGCAGAACTGCGGCCGGCAGCACCGGCCACGGCGCGCCGATCGCGATGAGCAGCACCGGCAGCGCCGCCGCTAGGAACGGCAGCGCGGCCGGCACCGGCAGGCCGACCCGCCGACCAGCCAGCGCACCGGCCACCGCCAGCACGACCAGCGCGAACCCGACCGGGAGCACCGTCGGGTCGGCGACGACGGTGGGCGCCCCCGACCACACCCGGTTCCAGCCGCCGTAGGGCGACCCGAGCGCGGTCAGCACTGTCGGCAGGGCCGCCAGGACGGCGACCACCGCCAGCGTTCCGCCGGCCGCCAGCAACAACGCCGACCGGGCCGACTCGCGCCCGTCAACCGCCGGCCGCTCCCCGAGGGCCGCCTGGCCGGAGGCGCTCGCCGACGGCAGCCAGCCGGCGACGAGCGCGACACCCAACGCGGCCAGCGCCGCGTACGGCGCGAGCGGCTCGTCACCCGCCGCGACCAGCGGCGCGAGGCCAGGCACGGTCACCGCGGCGACGGCGCCGGTCACCGCGTACCCGATCAGCTCCACCCGGTGGCGACGGACCGCGAGCGCCGCGACCAGCGACAACCCGGCGGCGGCCAGCGCGAGCCGGGCCTGCCACCAGGGCGGCCCGCCCACGGCGAACGTCGCCACCGCCGCGATCGCTGGCAGCGCGAGCTGCCCGACCAGCAGACCCGTACCGGCCACCTCCCGGTACGCGCCGGCCCCCTGTCGGACGGCCAGCGCCAGCCCGACCACGGCGAGCACGCCGAGCGCCACCAGGGCACCGGCCGGGGCGGCCAGGGCGACCAGCAGCCCGTGCCCGAGCAGGACTGCACCGCCGAGCGCACGCGAGCGCAGGGCGACGGGCGGGGTGGTCGGACGGGCCAGTACGGCGAGCAGCAACGCGACCCCGCCGACCAGGTCGATGGCCACCACCTGAGGCCAGGAGGACGTCCAGCCGGCGGGTACGGCGAACAGCACCGCCACCGCGCCGGCCGTGGCGAGCACCGCCCGCGTGCTGGCAGGGAGCAGCAGCACCGTGGCACCGATCGTCAGTGCCACCGCCGGAGCCAGCTGCCAACCCCAGCTCAGGTCCGGCCCCGTCCCAGCCCCGCCCCAGGGCGGCAACGACCGGCCGACGGCGGCGACCGCCAGCCCGACAGTGATCAACAGGGTGACCTGCGCCGTGCCGGCCGCGACGAACAGCGCGCCGGCCCGCGGACCGGTCCGCCAACCGCCGCCACCGTCCACCGCCGCCAACGCCGGCAGGAACCGCACGGCGGCGGCGATCCCCAGCGCCACAGTCGCCGCCGCGAGCAGCAGCACTGACGGCCGCAGCTCCGCCACCGGACGCAGCAGGGCGGCGGCGAGCACCGGCACCAGCAGCCCTGCCGCCACCGCCCGCAGCGCCCGCCCCCCGACGAGCCAGGCCGCGCCGAACCCGGTCAGCGCGACCAGCAACAGCGGCACCCCGGCCAGCAGTGGCGAGCCCCCCGCCCGCCCACCGACCAGCGGCACCACCGCGCACGCCGAAGCGCCCACCAACGCGGCGACGTGACCGGCGCCGGCCAACACCCGGCCGACGAGCTGCGCCGCCCCTCCCCGGCCACGCAGCGCGGCCAGCACCGCCAGGTTCAGCGACGCCACCCCGAGCAGGACCAACGCCCACCCCGCCGCACCCAGCCCGGCCTCGGCGGCGAGCAGCGGCAACGCCGGCTGGGCGGCCACCAGGGCGGCGAACCAGGGCCCCGTCAACCCGCTCCACCGGCCGTACGCCACGGCGACCGCCGCGCTGGCCCCCCCGACCAGCGCGGCGTACCGGCTGCCCGGCCAGCCGGCCACGCCGGCCAGGTCCACCGACCAGGCCGCGTAACCGTCCAGCACCACCAGCAGCAACCCCACCGCGGCGAACGTCTCCGCCGTGCCGCGCAGCCCTCGGCGGACCGCCAGCAGCGGTACGCCCAGCGCGAGCGCGGTGAACGCCGCCAGAATCAACGCCCGGCCGGCGACCCCCACCGCCGCCCAGGCGACCGCGGTGAACACCACGGCCGCGGTGCCCAGCAGGAGTCCACCGAGGACGAAGAGCAGACCCTGGACCGTCCGGGTCGAGGTTTCCGCCGCACCCGGCCGCGAACCCGTCGCGACGCCGGGGCCCGGGCCGATGAACGGCGCCGGTCCGGCGGCAGGCACCGGGCGCGCCACGACCGGGGCCGCCAGCCCGGCGCGGACGACCGCGGCCAGTTCGGCTCGCCGCCCGGACACTGTCGACAGCCGTCCGGCCAGCTCGGTGTACGTGCGACGAGCCCGCTCCACCTGCGGCTCAAGCTCGGCGACCTCCCGGCTCAGCCGAACCACCTCGGCGGCGATCGGGTCGGGTGCGCGCCGGCAGCCGGAGCATCCGGCGCTCAGATCGGCCGGTGCGCCGCAGGCGGGGCAGGGGTAACGGGTGTCGTCCACCGGGTCATCATCGACAACCGACCGGGGTGCGACCCAGAGTGCGCGTACTCAGGATCGGGTGTGCTCGTACACCCAGGTGGCGTAGTCGGGGTTCCCGCTCTCCACCCTGGACACCAGGATCTCCGGCACCTCGTACGGGTGGCTGACCCGGATCTGGTCCAGCAACGCGGTGAGCCGATCCGGTGCGGTCTTGAACTGCACCGACCACTCGGTGCTCGTCTCCATTCCGGACCGCCACCAGTAGGTGCTGTCCACCTGACCACCCACCTGGGCGCAGGCGGCGAGCCTGCCGGCGACGGCCGCAGCCGCCAGCACGTCGGCGACCGAACGCGCGTCCACCACCGTTGTCACCACGCAGATCTCGTCCACGCCCGCACCCTACGCGGACATTTACCGATTAGCGGCGATCCAGGCATCAATCTGCGCCCACCAGTCGAACAGCCAGTCGATGCGTTGCTGCCGTCCCGTCGGTACGTCCTCCGGCGGCACGGACCAGAACCGCATCACGATCCGCTTGTCCATCGGCAGTTCCCGCCACACGTCGGCGACGGTGAGCATCCGGTCCAGACCGGTGTGGGCGACGAAGATGACCCCGGCGTCGGGTGCGGCGTCCAGCGCGGCGAGCATCCCACCGGGCTGCGGGGCGAGCACGTGGCGCATCCGCTCGGCGCGCAGGGCCATTCGTTCCAGGCCGAGGGAGCGCAACCGGGCGATGGCGCGCAGCCGTCGCCGAGGGGTGAAGTTGCCGCCCTCGGGGAAGATCACGAATGCGTCGTTGTCGTCCAGGCCGGTGGCGAGGTGCCCGACCTGGCGTACCGTCTCCTCGCCGCGCTCCGGAGTCGGCGCGATGAACCGGTTGGGCAGCCGGTTGAGCAGCACGTCGATCGCCGGATCCCACTGGAGGCTGTCCTTGAGGACGATCCGAGGCTCCCGGTGGAACCAGTTGACCAGCCCGTGGATCAGGATGAACGAGTCGCCCGGCCCGGCGTGCCGACAGAGCACCAGCTCGGGCCGGCCGGGCAGCGCAGTGTCCGGGTCGGTGCCCACCACGTCGATGCTCAACCGCAGTGTCCAACGTGCCTGCCAGAACAGCACCCGCAGGAACCAGCCGGCCAGCACGTAGTGCGCGCGCTGGAAGGCCGGCGACCGAGTCCGCCAGCCGAACCCGGAGACGACCCAGAGCACGAAGAGCGCGAGCAGCGCGGCAGCGTCCCAGACCAGGTAGAAACAGCCGATCCAGAGCAGTCGCAGTGGACGCAACCGGCCCGGGACCAGCGGCGACGCGGCAGCGGCCAGCAGCGCCCAGATCGGCAGCGTGGTGACCACCACGACGGCGAGCAGCACGACGGCGGGCGCGAACAGCAACCGACGCAGCCACCGCGGAGGTAACGGCATCAACGCTCCTGGTGGGCGGCGAGGTAGCGCCGGGAGGCCGTGTACGCGCGACTGATCCGCCGTCCCACCGCCGCCATGTCCCGGTACGCCCACGGCGTGTCGTCGCGGGGGTTGAGCCCGCCGGTCGGCAGGACGTGCACCTCCACCCCCTCCGGCAGTGCCGCCAACTCCCGGAAGAAGCGGTGCCGGCGGGATATCTCGAACGCTACCTGCGCGATCTCCCACGGCCGACGGGGTGGAGTCAGCTCCCGTTCGATCCGACCGACCTGGAGGACGTAGATCCGGCGGGCGCCAACGGCCACCGCCTCGCCGATGGGGATGGAGTTGACGATGCCGCCGTCCACGTAGTGCGCGCCGTCGATCTCCATAGGCGGAAGCAGGCCCGGCACCGAGGCCGACGCCATCACCGCCGGCACCACCGGACCACTGTCGAACCAGTGCTCGGCGGCCCGCTCGATGTGGGCAGCGCAGCACCGGAACGGCACCCGCAGATCGGCGAAGGTCGTGTCCACCCCCAGCTCGGTCTCCAACAGGCGACGCAGCGGCCGGGGCGAGTGCAGGTGGGTACGGGCGGCAAAACGGCGCAGCTGCCGGGCGACCGAGTCGCCGTACACCTCGCTCGCCTCGGGTGAGGCCCAGAGCCGGACCAGCCGGTCGGTCACCGCCTCGGACGGGTCCGCAGCGACCAGCGCGCCGTTGACCGCGCCGATCGAGGTGCCGAGGACCATGTCGGGTTGGATGCCGGCCCGGAACAGGGCACGCAACATGCCGACCTCGACCGCGCCGAGCACTCCCCCGCCGCCGAGCACGAACGCCACCGGTCCCCCCGCCATGTCGTCCATCCTGGCACGGGCCCGCCGCCGACCGGTGGGCCGCTGTCGGCCGGCGGTCGGCGCACGGCAGGCACCGTCCGTCGACGGCCGGTGGCGACGGCGTTGACAGGCAGGACACATTCGCGCAACCTGATACCGCTCCCACCCCTGAGGCAGGTGCGATCCGTGAAGGCAGCGCTGCATCCGGGCCGATTGCTGGCTCGCAGATACCGACTTCTGGACCAGATCGGCGCCGGTGGCATGTCGGTCATCTGGCGTGCCCGGGACGAGGTACTGGACCGGGTGGTCGCGCTCAAGGTGCTCGCCCCGTCACTCGCCGCGGACGCGCGGTTCCGGGGAATGGTGCGCGAGGAGGCACGGGCCGCCGCCCAGTTGGTGCACCCGCACCTGACCTCCGTGCACGACTACGGCGAGACTGTCGACCCGGACGGCTCGATCACCTCGTTCGTGGTGATGGAGCTGCTCAGCGGCGAGGAGTTGAAGCTTCGGCTCACCGAGGGGCCGCTGCCGTGGACCGAGGCGGTCCAGGTGGGCGCACAGGTAGCGGATGCCCTGGCGGCGGCGCACCGGCTCGGCATCGTGCACCGGGACATCACCCCGGCCAACGTGATGATGACCGGGACGGGCGTCAAGGTGCTCGACTTCGGCATCGCCACCCGGATCGGCGCGCCCGACGAGGACGAGGACGGCGAGACCTTCGGCACCCCGGCGTACGTCGCACCGGAACGTCTCGACGGCGCGCCGGCCCAGCCGTCCACCGACGTGTACTCGCTCGGCGTGCTGCTGCACGAGGCGCTCACCGGCCGGGTCCCGTATCCGGCGGACACCTGGGAGCAGCTCAGCGCCGCGCTGGCCAGTGGTCCGCCGCCGACGCTGGCCGATCTACCGGACCTGCCCGCGCCGGTGGCCGAGATCTGCCTGCGCAGCCTCGCCCGGAATCCGGCCGACCGGCCCACCGCCCGGCAGGTCGCCACCGCGCTCCGCGACCATTCGCTGCCCGCCGAGCCCCCGACGGCGACCATCCGGGTGCCCACCCAGCCCCTGCCACCGCAGTCGCCAGCCGTCGCGACGGCCAGCGTCCCGGCGGCGGCGCGGCTGGATGGAGCCGCCTCGGACGGCGGAGCCTCCTCCAACGCGGGCGAGCCGCCGACCGGGTCGGGCTGGTCGCGGCGGCGACTGGTGGTGCTGCTGGCGGTGCTGGCCGTCGGGGTGACAGTGGCCGGGGTGGCGCTGCTGCCCGAACAGCAGCCGACCCGCCGGGCGCAGCCCTCCGCCGGGCCGGTGACGACCCCGTCGACCGACCCGCCGGCCCCCCAGCCGTCCACGCCGATCACGTCCGCCCCGCCGACCCCGACGCCCTCGACGAAGCCGACCACCGGGGCTCCCACCTCGAACCCGGGCACCCTCACCGAGGTCGCGAACCGGGTCGACGGGTTGATCGGCACCGGGCTGAGCGCCGGCGAGATCCGCGACGACGTGGCCCTCGACCTGCGCAACGAGCTGCGCAACCTGACCGTCGCGGTCAGCTCCGGCCGCGAAGAGCTGGCACCGCCGGTGGCCCGGCTACGTGCCAAGGTCGCCGTCCGTCTCGGTGAGGGCGGCATCAGCCCGGCGTACGCCTCCCGACTCGACGCCGCCATCGCCGAGCTGGGGGCGACCGGGGCCTGACCCGGAGTCACCGGTGGGTCAGCGCACCGGCACCCGGTCCGGTTCACGGACGTCGTGCCGGCCGAGGGCGAATCGCCGATAGACCTCGGCGTAGCCGCTCGCCATCCGCTCGACCGAGAAGTTCCGGGCCACGTGCGTCACGCAGTCCTCCGGGTCGAGTCGCTCCGCCGCGAGCAACGCCGCGGGTAGCTCCTCCGACCGCTCGACGACGAGCCCGGTCAGCCCTGGTCGCACCAGCTCCGGCACCGCACCCCGGTTGAGCGCCACCACCGGCGTGCCGGTGGCCATCGCCTCCAGCATCACCATGCCGAACGGTTCGTCCCACTGGATCGGCATGATCAGGCAGCGCGCGTCGACGAGCATCCGCAGCGTCGTCGCGCGGTCCGCGTTGAGCACCACTGTCACGTCCTCGTCGACCATCGGCTCGACGACCTGCTCGTAGTAGCGGCGCTCGGCCGGCTCGTTGCACTTGCCGGCCAACAGCAGGGGCAGTCCGGCCGCCCGGCACGCTTTGATGGCGGTGTCCGGGCCCTTGTCCGGGCTGAACCGGGCCAGCCACAGCACCGGCCCCGCGCCAGGCGTGTGCTTGCGCGGGAAACCGCTGATGTCGAGCGCGTTGTGCACGGTACCGGCCCAGGGCAGGTTCGGGTTCAGCCGGCGCTGGGCGTGCGAGATGGCCACCAGCGACACGCCCGCGTCGATGTCGCTCAGCACGTCGCCGTACTCCCCCACGGGGTTGCCGTGCACCGTCGCGACCGTCGGCACGGCCCGACGGCCGGCGACCAGCGGACCGATCGTGGTGTGGTCGTGGATCACGTCGAAGTCGGCCGGGCTGATCAGCCGATTCACCCGGGCCAGGTGTGCCAGCTCGGGCAGGGACTCGCCGAGCCGCTCGTACTGGACCTCGGCCACCGTGGAGACGAAGCCGTCGGCCGCCGTGCCGTGGTCACCTCCGGCGCCGAACAGGGTCACCGAGTGCCCCTGCCCGCAGAGCGCGTCCACCAGTGCGGCGACGACCTGCTCAAGGCCGCCGTAGCCGGGCGGCGGCACTGACAACCACGGCGGAACCACCATCGCGATGCGCAGTGACCGCTCCTCGTGGCGGCCCGCAGGCGGGTGGTTCACGGCCACGAGTCCTCCCCGTTGCTCCCCGGTACGGCGGCACCGCTGGTCGGCGGCGGTTTCCCAGTAGCGTCCCAGGTAAACCGGACATGGCGGACGACGATCACCCGCCCACCAGGATCTGGTCGTGGACCACCCGCACCCCGGGCGCGGACCACGCCACCCGCTCGACCTGGTCACGTTCCCACCAGGAACGGACCACCCCGGCGAGGACCAGCGTGTCGCCGTCCACCTCGACGGTCACCCGCTCGCCGCCGAGCGTGCGCAGCAGCGCCCGCTGGACGTCCCGCCGCAGGCGCTCGGCGTCCGGTGGCGCCGCGGGTCGTACCTCGATCAGGTTGGTGATCCCCCGTACGCCGTCGAGCCGGCGCACCTCGCCCTCGGCGGCCCGCCGCTGCCACCCGAACTCGACCTCGCCGCGCAGCATCAGCCAGCCGTTGGCCACTGTCACGTCCAGCCGTTCGGCGGGCACGAAGCTGTCCCACTCCAGGGCGCGGGTGGCGGCGTCGGCGATCTCGGCGTCGGTACGCCCCGGGGTGCCGGGCAGCCGCACCTCCACCTCGTCGGCCACCGCCCGTACGCCGCGAACCCGCTGTGCGCATCGCGTCGCGACCCAACCGCGAGCGGCACCGTCCACGAAGCCGGTCAGGGTGACCACGCCCTGGTCGACGGTCACTCCGATCTCGTTCGGTTGCAGTTGGGGGTCCCAGGCCAGCTCGGCCAGGACGTCGCGTTGGATCCGCTGGTCCTCGCGGACACCCACCACCTCGGTCATGGCACTCCACCCCCGGTTCCGGTCGTCGCCCTCCGAACCTGCCGGGCGGACGGGTGACGGCGGTTCAC
>NZ_JBEZEH010000233.1:0-10690 GCF_040648775.1 Micromonospora sp. NPDC049089 | reverse complement strand
TCGGTGACGATCGCGATCTCACGTTCGGTCAGCCCGCTGTCGAGGTGCACCCCGGGAAGCAGGTTGAGCAGCTCGGCGGCAACGCTGCCCGGGGGTCCTCGCCACGGATCCGGGCCACCAGCAGGCGGGCCATCTGCCGGCCCATCTCCTCCACCGGCTGGAAGACAGTGGTCAGCGGCGGCTCAGCCTGTCGGGCGATGGTCGCGTCGTCGAAGCCGATCACCGCGACGTCCTCGGGCACACGCCGGCCGGCCTCCCGCAGGGTACGCAGCGCGCCGAACGCCATGAGGTCGGACGCGACGAAGACCGCGTCCAGGTCCGGGCAGACATCCAGCAGTCGGCGCATTCCGGCAGCGCCGCTGCCCTCGCTGAAGTCGCCGTACGCGATCAGGTCGGGGTTGACGCTGGCGCCGGTGGCCTTGACCGCATCGGTGTAGCCAGCCAGACGGGCCAGCCCGGCACCCATGTCCTGCGGACCGGCGATGGTGGCGACGCGCCGCCGGCCCTGTCTCGCCAGGTACTCCACCGCCTGCCGGGCCCCGCCAACGTTGTCCACGTCGACAAACCAGGCCGGTTGGGCGCCGGGTTGCAGCATCCGGGCGGGCCGACCGCCGAGCACGGCGGGCAGGCCGCGCTCCTCCAGCAGCGTCGGCAGCGGGTCGGAGTCGTGCAACGACAGCAGCAGTACGCCGTCGACGTGCTGGTTGGTGAGGTGGTGCTCGACGCGCTCCCGTTCCACCGGCGACTGGGCCATGGCCAGCCAGAGCTGCATCGGCGTCTCCAGCAGCCCGGAGCTGATCCCCCGCACGATGGAGGCGAAGAACGGCTCGGTGAAGACCCGCTCGCCGGATTCGGACACCACCAACGCGACGGAGTCGGTCCGCTGGGTGACGAGCGCACGGGCGGCCCGGTTCGGCACGTACCCCAGCTCTGCGATGGCCTGTTGGACCGCGGCCCGGGCCTCCGGGCTGACCTGGGGCGAGCCGTTGACCACGCGGGAGACTGTGCCCCGACCGACGCCGGCACGCGCCGCGACCGCGTCGAGGGTCGGGCGCCCGAGCGACCGGGTGCGCTGCGTTGTCATCGTGTGCTCCTCCGACGGCGGGCGGACCCGGCGCCACCTGCGGGAGGTGGACGCCGGGGCCGTCCTGATGGCTGGCCCGAGCCTATTGTGCGGCCAGACCGTTGCGCCGGATCACCGAGGCGTACCACTTGGCGCTGGACTTGGGGGTGCGGACCTGACTGTCGTAGTCGACGTGGATCATGCCGAACCGCTTGGTGTAACCCCAGGCCCATTCGAAATTATCCATCAGCGACCAGGCAAAGTATCCCCGCAGAGGCACTCCGGCGTCGATCGCCTCGTGGGCGGCGCGCAGGTGGGCATCGAAGTAGGCCAGCCGATCGACGTCGTCGACCTGCCCGTCGACCATCGAGTCGACGAACGCGGAGCCGTTTTCGGTGACGTACAGGGGCAGCTCGGTGTAGTCGTGCACCCGGCGCAGCGTCTCGGTCAGACCCGGGGCGTCGATCTCCCAGCCCATGTCCGTGACCGGAACGCCACGGCTGACGAACCGGACGTCCTCGCTGCCCGGCCAGCACGAGGGGGCCGGGTCGGCCTCCACGCCCTCGACCGGCGCGGCGACCACGTGCCGGCTGTAGTAGTTGACCCCGACCAGGTCCAGCGGCGTGGAGATGGTCGCCAGGTCGCCGTCGTGCACGTGCTCGAAGTCGGTCACCGTGCTGAGGTCGGCCACCAGGTCCTCCGGGTACGACCCCCGCAGCAGCGGGTCCAGGAAGAACCGGTTGGCCAAACCGTCGATACGCCGCGCCGCGTCCACGTCGGCGGGGCTGTCGCTGGCCGGGTCGACCGGGTAGAGGTTGACTGTCACGCCCACCTCGGCGCCCGGCCGGGAGGCCCGCAGTGCCTGCACGGCCAGGCCGTGACCGAGCATCAGGTGGTGGCCGGCGCGCACCGCGTCCGCTCCGTCGGTGCGGCCGGGGGCGTGCACGCCGGAGCCGTAGCCGAGGAACGCCGAGCACCACGGCTCGTTCAGCGTGGTCCAGTAGCGCACCCGGTCACCGAGCGCGTCGGCCATCAGGGTGGTGTAGTCGGCGAAGCGGGCCGCAGTGTCCCGGGCCGGCCAACCGCCGGCGTCTTCGAGCGGCTGCGGCAGATCCCAGTGGTAGAGGGTGAGCCACGGCTCGATGCCGTTGGCCAGCAGCTCGTCCACGAGTCGCCGGTAGAAGTCCAGGCCCTGCGGGTTGGCCGCGCCGACGCCGCCGGGCTGCACCCGGGACCAGGAGACCGAGAAACGGTACGACTTGAGGCCCAGCTCGGCCATCAGCGCGACGTCCTCGCCGAGGCGGTGGTAGTGGTCGCACGCCACATCGCCGGTGTGCCCGGAGAGGACGCGGCCGTCGGTGTGGCTGAAGGTGTCCCAGATCGACGGGGTGCGGCCGTCCACGGCTGCCGCCCCCTCGATCTGGTATGCCGCCGTCGCGGCCCCCCAGAGGAATCCGGGTGGAAAGGTCAGCCCGGGACGCTCGTCGAGGACGTCGACGGCGGGTGGGCTGGCGGGGTTGCTCACGACTTGACGGCACCTTCCATGATCCCGCCGATGATCTGGCGGCCGAACACGAGAAAGACGATTACCAGGGGGATGGTGCCGATCGCCGTGGCGGCGAACACCTGGGAATAGTCGGTGTAGTAGGCGTACGAGAGGAAGGAGAGCGAGACCTGGAGGGTCGGGTTCTCCGGGGTGAGGATGGCGTACGGCCAGAGGAACGAGTTCCAGGTCTCCATGAAGGTCAGCAGACCGAGCACGCCGGCGGCGGGACGCAGCGCGGGCAGCACGATGCTCCAGTAGATCCGGAACGTGCTGGCCCCGTCGACGCGACCGGCCTCGATCAGCTCGTCGGAGATCGCCTGGCTGGCGTACTGCCGCATCATGAACACGCCGAAGGCGGTGACCAGGAACGGCACGGTGACCGCGTAGAGCGTGTCGTACCACCCCAGGTCCTGCATCATGCCCCAGAGCGGGATGAGCCCCATCTGGGTCGGGATCATCATGGTGACGATGATCGCCAGCAGGAGGGCGTTGCTGCCGCGGAACTTCAGCTTGGCGAAGGCGAACCCGGCCAGCGAACCGGTGAGCACCACCGACAGGGTGACCACCGAGGAGACGATGATCGAGTTCATCATGCCGGTGAGGAAGTTGGCGGCGTCGTTGTCGAGCACCCGCTGGAAGTTGTCACCGAACGCGCCACCGGGGGTCAGCGGCGGCGGCACGTCGTTGATGTTGTCCAGGCTGCGGCTGCCGATCACCAGCATGTAGTAGAACGGGTAGATCGACAGCAGTGCCGCCAGGACGAGCGCCAGGTAGGTCAGCGGGCTGGTGCGCCACAGGCGCTGGGAAGCCGAGATCATCGATCTCTCCTCACTTCGCCGAGCGGCGGACGAGTAGGAAGTTGAACAGCGACACCACGATGATGATCATGAAGATCGCCCAGGCGACCGCGGCTCCGTAGCCGGCGGTGTTCAGGTTCACGATGCCCATCTCGTACATGTACATGGCCAGCGTCTGGAACTCCCGCTGGTTGCCGCCGATGATGTTGCCGTTACCGAAGAGCAGGGGCTCGGTGAAGAGCTGCATGCCGCCGATCGTGGACAGGATGACGACGAAGATGAAGGTGGGCTTGAGCATCGGCAGGGTGATCTGCCAAAACTGTCGCCACGGGCCGGCGCCGTCGATCTCCGCGGCCTCGTAGAGGTCCTTCGGGATGGCCTGCATGCCGGCGAGCAGGATCAGGGTGTTGTACCCGGTCCACCGCCAGTTGACCATGGAGGAGATGGCCGTCCAGGAACTCCACCGGTGCCCGTCCCAGTCGACCGGGTCGACACCGACGAAGCTGAGCAGCCAGTTGAACAGACCGAACTCCCGCTGGAACAGCATCCCGAAGACGATCGCGACCGCGGCCACCGACACCACGTTCGGCATGAAGATGGCCATCCGGAAGAAGGTCTTGGCGCGCAGGAGGGTCCGGTTGAGCAGGTTCGCCAGGAAGAGGGCGAGCAACAACTGCGGGATGGTCGACAGGGCGAAGATGCCGAACGTGTTGACCAGCGCGTTCCAGAAGTACTCGTCGGACACCAGCCGGGTGTAGTTGTCGAAGCCGATGAACGTGTGGTCGCCGATCATGTCCCAGTCGTGCAGCGACATCCAGGCCGTACGCACCATCGGGTACAGCCCGAACACACCGAAGATCAGGAAGAACGGGGCGATGTAGAGGTACGGCGAGTACTTCACATCGAGGCGGTTGAGTAATCTTCCCCGTCGACGTTGGCGATCGACGTCGGGAGAAGGCGGTGCTGCTGGCGACGGCCGTGCCGTCGTGGCCGACAGGCTCATGCGAATTTCCTTTTCCGGCGAGGCCCGGGGGCCCTCGCGCAGGGCGCTACGCGGAGGGGACCGGCCGGTGGCGTCCGGGAAGCCCCGAACGCCACCGGCAGGGAATCACTCAGAAGGCACCCTGAGTCTTTGCGTCCTTCGTGAACTGCTCCCAGGCCTTCGCCTTGTCGGCCTGCCCGTTCTCGAACGCCCGCAGAGCCGGCTCGAGCGCGTTCTCCTTCACCGCCTGGTGCTTCGGGCCCAGGTGGGTCGGCTGGATCTTGGCGACGCTCTCGCCGAAGATCTTGCCGGTCGGCGCGTTGCTGAAGTACTCGTTGGTGTAGCTGATGAACGCCTCGTTCTTCAGCGCCTCCAGGTTCGTGGGCAGCGGGCCCTTGAGCTTGAACGCCTCGACCTGGCTCTTCGCGTTGGTCAGGTACTCGGCGAGCTTCGCCGCCTCGTTCGGGTACTTGCTCTGCGCCGGAACCGCGAGCCACGAGCCGCCCCAGTTACCGCCGCCGCCCGGCACGGACGCGACATCCCACTTGCCCTTGTTGGCCGGACCGGAGTTGTCCGACACGATGCCGAGCATCCACGACGGGCAGAAGGTGGCAGCGAAGGTGCCCTGCTTGAAGCCACCCGACCACTCCGGCGACCAGGTGGACGCCTTGGCGGAGATGTCCGCCATCGAGGTGGCGGTGTCCCAGGCGTTCTTCACCGCGGGGCTGGTGTCCGCGATGATGTTGTCTTCCTTGTCGTAGAACAGGTCACCGTTGCCCTGGAAGAGCACACCGTTGGAGACGGCGGTGATCGAGTCGATGAACGCCTTGCCGCCGCTGCCCTGCTTGTACTTCAGACCGGCGTCGTGGAAGCCCTTCCAGTCCGGCCAGAGCGCCGACACCTGGTCACGCTCGGTGGGCAGGCCGGCCGCCTGGAACAGGTCCTTGCGGTAGCAGACGGCGAGGCTGCCGACGTCGGTCGGCAGGCCGATCAGTCGACCGTCCGGCGCCTTGCCCAGCTCCCACTTCCAGGGCAGGTATTCCTTCGAGTGGTCGGCGACCAGCGGAGTGAGGTCGGCCCAGTTACGCGCGTTGGGCTTGAACTCGTTGAGGATGCCCTCTTCCAGGGCGGTGACGTCCGCCGCGCCCTTGCCGGTGGCCAGGTAGCGGACCAGCTTCGGCCGGTACTCACCGAGCTGCGCGGTCTTGCGCAGCTCGACCTTGATGCCGGTGTCCTTCTCGTACTGCTTGACGAGATCGTCGTAGCCCATCTCGCCGAAGGTGTCGACGACCAACTTGGCGGGCTTCTCGCCGGCCGCTGGCTTGTCGTCGTCGTTGCCGCAGGCCGCGAGTCCGCCGATTGCGGTGATCGCGGCCAGGGCAGCGGCCGCCAGGCGGGTACGCCGCGTGGTGACACTCATGCGCTGACCCCTCTTTCCGGTGGTGAGGCTGGGTGGTTGTGGTGGGGGGTGTCTCATCGCGCCAGGCCGGGGATGCGTGAGTGACCCATGCCACCTCCGGGAGCGCTCCCATGAGATTGCCGGCGGGTAACGGGAGTGTCAATAGGACGTTGGGAGCGTTCCCAGATCGTTACCCCTGACCACTCCCCCCGCACCAACCCCAACCACACCCCCCGCCCCACCGGGGTGATCAAGAAGTTTCGGTCAGAAAGCGGAGCCCAGCTGACGCAAACCTCTTGATCGACAACGCTCGGTCGGGGCGCGGCAGGGGTGGGTGGGTGGGGTGGGTGGTGGATCAGCAGAAGTGGCGCAGGAGCGTGGTCGCGCGGGTGGGGTCGAAGCGGGACGGGTCGAAGGTCGGACCCGCCCAGTCCCGCAGCATCGCGTGGCGGGAGCTGACGAGGTCGGCCGTGTCGCTCTCGTCGTCCACGGCTTCCAGGAGCGCCTGGTAGCCCAACGACCCGCCGACACCCTCCGGCGGGCAGGCCCGCTCCCCGGCCACGCAGACCGGGTACCGCTCGTCGGGGTCGGCCGTCAACGCGTCCTCCACGACCAGGTCGTGCTCCCACCAGTCGCCGAAGTCGTACGTGTAGGAGAACCGGCTGCCCTTGCCGAGCACCGCGTCGAGCCGCACGTCCAGCTCGTCGTGCAACCCCAACTCCCCGTCCGCGTCCGGCTCGCCGTACTGCACCGCGTCGATCTCGAACGAGTGCAGGTGGCAGTCCCGCCAACCCATCGCGTGCTGCACCACCCGGTGCAGCCGATCCAGCGTGTAGCCGGCCGGCACGAGAACCCGGCGCCAGACCGGCGGGCGGGTGCCGGCGAGGGACATCTTCAGCTGGAAGATCTGACGCGCCATGCTGTCCTGTCCTCCCGCGGCTTAGGCTGCGAGCATGATCTGCCGAGCGTGCCGGGCCCGGCGACACGACGACTGCCCGGGCCGGAACTGGTGCGACTGCCAGCACCGTACCGCCGAACCCACCCCTCCGGTCACCGGTCCGGCCGACGAATGACCGTCGGAATTCCGATCCGACGGCTCTGGCCCGAGCCGTCGACGCAGCCGCTCGACGACTCCGCGCTGACCGCCCTCTACGGTCGCGCCGACGAGCCCCGACTGCGGGTGAACTTCGTGGCCAGCCTGGACGGCGCGGTCACCGTGGACGGCTACTCGGCCGGGCTCTCCGGCGAGCCGGACAAGCGGGTGTTCGGCCTGCTGCGGATGGTCTGCGACGCGCTGGTGGTGGCCGCCGGCACACTGCGCCACGAGAAGTACCGGGCGGTCCGGCTCAACGAGCGCCGCCGAGCCTGGCGTCTGGCCAACGGGCTGGCGGAGTACCCGACGCTGGTGGTCGTCTCGAACACCCTCGACCTGGACCCGGCGCAGGCCGCCTTCGCCGACGCGCCGACCCGCCCGGTGGTGCTCACCCACGCCGACGCCGATCCCCCGCCCGGCCTGACCGACGTCGCCGACGTGCTGCGCTGCGGCGCCGAGCGGGTCGACCTGGCCGCCGGTCTCGCCGAGCTGCACCGCCGTGGGCTCACCCAACTGCTCTGCGAGGGCGGTCCGCACCTGTTCGGCGCGCTCACCGCCGCCGACCTGGTGGACGAGCTGTGCCTCACCGTCTCGCCGCTGCTGGCCGGGGCCGGCCCCGGCCGGATCACCGCCGGCGACACCGCACCGCCCCGGCACCTGCCACTGCGCCACGTGCTCGCCTCCGACGACGGCGTCCTGATGCTCCGCCACGCCCGCCCGTGAGACCTCAGTCGGTGAGCACCGCCCCGGGAGCCCACGGGATCCGGTAGCGCTGGCCGTCGGCGGTGCTCGCCCAGACCTGCACCTCGTCGTACGGCTCGGCGGCGACCACCTCGGCCACCGCGCCGCGCGGTGCCGCGCCGAGGGGATGCGACACGCCGTCGGCGACGACCTCGACGGTACGCCCCTGCGGAGCCTGGACCAGGACGTAGAGCCGACCGCCGGAGCGCCGGGCCACGGCCACGCCCAGCCCGCTGCCGGTGGATCGGACGGCTGCGCAGACCGCGTCACCATCGACGCAGGCCAGGTCGTACGAGAGGTAGTCGAGCAACCGGCGCGGACCGCCCCCGTCCGGGGTGATCAGCACCTCGGCCGCCTGTCCCCCGGCGGCCCGCTCCTCGGCGCGCGGCTCCCGTCGCAGCAGCACCAGCGTCTCCGTCCCGATCCGGCCGACGGCGACGACCTGCGCCTGCGTCACCGGTCGACCGTCGGAACCGACGATCCCGGTCGGGACGTCGGCAGCCGCGTTCGACGCGGTGCCCCCGCCCTCGCTGCCGCCACCGCGACCGGCCGGTCCCAGTTGCGGGAGCAGCAGTGCCCCAGCGGCGACCACCACGGTCACCGTGCCGCCCGAGAGCAGCAGACGCCGACGGCGACGCGCCCGGCTTCTCGTGACGACCCGTTGGGCGAGACCGGGTGGCAGCTCCACTGTCGCGACGGCGTGGTCGAGCAGGGCCGCCACCTCGTTGTCACGCATGGTTCTCCTCCGCGAGGTCGAGGTCGAGTGGGGGAACACCGGCCGCCTCCAGTCGGGCTCGCAGGCGGCGCAGACCACGCGAAGCCTGGCTCTTCACCGAGCCCACCGAACATTCCAGTTCGGCGGCAGCCTCCGCCTCGGAGAAACCGAGCCAGTACCGGACCACCACCACCGCCCGCATCCGCGGTGGAAGCTCCCGCAGCGCCGTCAGCAGCAACTCCCGGTCGTCGACCCGGGTCATCTCATCCTGCTGCGGCACCGCCTCTGGAAGACCGGCGACCCGACGTCGGTTCCACGGGGAGCGCCACCGGCTGACCAAACGGTTGGTCATGGCGCGACGCAGGTAGGCCTCCGGCTGCCGTTGCCGGACCACGTGCCAGCGCGGGTACGCCTGCTCCAGCACCTCCTGCAACAGGTCCTCGGCGTCCGCCCGCTGCCCGGTGATCAGTACGGCGAAGCGGAGCAGTCGCGGGCCGCTCGTCGCGACGAAGGCGCCGAAGTCGTCATTCATACGTGCTCCATGCCTAGGTAACGCGCCCGGTGCCCCGGGAGTTGAGTCCGGACCTCGCGCGGTGCACGCCAACACGACTCCCGCCCACCTCATGCGCTCGGTCGAACACCCAGCGTCATGAGTGTGACGGCGCATGGTGTCGTCCGCCGCGTCGCGTGGCGACCTGTCGTACTCCTCGGGCAGGATGCACTGCATGCGCGCCGACCGTGATGCCCGACCGACCCGAGCCGCCCGATGACCGACGCCGAGCTCGACAGCCCGGGCGGCGTGGTCGGCCGCGTGCTGGGCACCGCCGACGCCACCCCGTTGCAGTTCTGGACGGCCGTCGCCCCGGGCAGTTACCTCCAGCTCGACGACGTGGTGGTCACCCGGCGCGAGCTGCCGGACCGGGAGCCGGTGACGATCGCCGGGGTGGTCACCCAGGTCCGCGCTCGGCACGAGGGCGCCCAGTTCGAGTCCGACGTGTTCGCCATCGCCGACGGCACCCTGCCCGCGCAGGTGCAGGAGGCGGCCGAGGTGACCACCACCCGGGTCGATCCGGAGCTGTACGTGCCGCCGACACCGGGCGCTGTGGTGCACCGGGCCGAGGGTGACGCCCGGGCCCGCGCGCTGCACTTCGACCGGATGGAGCGGCGCATCCCGATGGGGATGGGTCGGGACGGGGTCCCGGTCTACCTCAACGCCGACTTCCTCGACGGCAGCCGGGGCGCGCACGTCTCGATCTCCGGCATCTCCGGGGTGGCCACCAAGACCAGCTTCGCCACCTTCCTGCTCTACTCGGTGTTCCGCTCCGGCGTGCTGGGCGGCGACGCGGTCAACGCCAAGGCGCTGATCTTCAACGTCAAGGGCGAGGATCTGCTCTTCCTCGACCACCCGAACACCCGCCTCGACGAGCCCACCCGCGCCGCGTACGCGAAGCTCGGGTTGAGCGCTGGTGCCTTCCCCGACGTGCGGGTGTACGCCCCGCCCCGGGTCGGTGACTCGGCCGGCACGCCGGATGTGAGCAGCCGGCTCACCGGGGTCGACGCGTTCTACTGGACATTGAGCGAGTTCTGCACCGACCGCCTGCTGCCGTACGTCTTCGCCGACGCCGACGACGAGCGCCAGCAGTACACGATGGTGGTCCACTCGGTGGCCGCGCACCTGGCCCGCTACGCCCAGCCCGCCGACGGCGGAGTGAGCATCGACGGGGTGCGGCTCGGCTCCTACGGCGATCTGGTCGACCACATCGTCGATCAGCTCAACGACGACGAGACCCGCTCCGACTGGGCGGGTAGCGCTGTGGGGCTGGGGACCGTCAACGCGTTCGCCCGGCGGTTGATCGGCAGCAAGAAGGACCTGGCCCGGCTGATCCGTGGCGACCTCGCCACCCGCCGCCCCCACTCCATCAACACGAGCGAGTCGGCCCAGGTGACAGTGGTCGACCTGCACAACCTTCCCGACCGCGCGCAGCGGTTCGTGGTCGGTGTGACGCTCAAGAGCGAGTTCGAGCGCAAGGAGAAGTCGGGCACCGCCAAGCCGCTGCTCTTCGTCGTCCTCGACGAGCTCAACAAGTACGCCCCCCGGGAGGGCTCCTCGCCGATCAAGGAGGTCCTGCTGGACATCGCCGAGCGGGGCCGCTCGCTCGGGGTGATCCTGATCGGCGCGCAGCAGACGGCGAGCGAGGTGGAGCGGCGGATCGTCACCAACTCGGCGATCCGGGTGGTGGGCCGGGTCGACCCCGCCGAGGGGGCCCCCCCCGCGTTCCGCGTCCAGCCCCCCCCCCACCGCCCGCGGGCGGTGCTGGGCAAGCCGGGGACCAAGTTAGTGAAACAACCGGACA
>NZ_JBEZEH010000232.1:0-10774 GCF_040648775.1 Micromonospora sp. NPDC049089 | reverse complement strand
CCGTTCGTCAACAGGCACGCCTGACGGCATGCCGACGAGACCGAAGGAGCGGGGCATGGAGTACGAGCAGATGATCGCCACGGTACGACAGCGCGCGGGCCTCGGTGAGAACGAGGCCGTGCGGTCCATACAGGCCGTCCTGTCGGTGCTCGGTGAACGGCTCGCCGGACAGGAGGCGGACAACCTGGCGGCGCAGCTACCGGACCGGCTGAACGGGTCCGTCACCCGCAACCCGCAGGGCCGCCCGTGGGACGTCGGCGAGTTCCTCAAGAACGTCGGGGATCGCGAGCAGGTCGCGAACGCGGACCAGGTGCGTCAACACGCCCAGGCGGTGCTGCGTACCGTCGCCGAGGCGCTCAACGACGACGAGCGACACGACCTGCTCGCCCAGCTTCCCGGCGGCATCATCGACCTCTTCGGTGTGCCCACCCCGCGAGGCTGAGCCCCGCGCTGATCGGGCCATCCGTCCGATGTGTTCACGGGATCGGCCACTCGTGCACCGGCCGGTTGCTGTGCATCAGGTCGACGTAGTGTCTGACCACCTCGCGCAGCGCCTCCGGCCGGTCCAGGTGGTCGGTCGACTCCAACCGGTGCAGCGTCTCCACCTGCCAGGTCGCGCCGTTGCGGCCAGTCAGGCAGCGCTGCTCGATGACGCCGAGCAACCGGTCACGCTCGGCCGGGTCGAGGCCCCACCGGTCCAGACCGTGATGCGCCATCGGCAGCAACCGGCGCAACACCAACTCGCTGACGGGCAGGTAACCGAGACCGGGCCAGAAGACCTGCGCGTCGATGCCGTGCCGGGCGCAGCTGGTGAAGTTCTCCTCGGCGGCGCTGAACGACATCTGCGACCACAGTGGCCGGTCCGACTCGGCGAGGGCGCGCACCAAACCGAAGTAGAAGGCGCCGTTGGCGATGGTGTCCAGCACGGTCGGGCCGGCGGGAAGCACCCGATTCTCCACCCGCAGGTGCGGCCGGCCCCGCGACACGTCGTACACCGGGCGGTTCCACCGGTACACGGTGCCGTTGTGCAGGCGCAGCTCGGCCAGCTTGGGCACCTCACCGGCCGCGAGGGCCTGCGCCGGGTCCTCCGGGTCGCAGACCGGCAGTAGCGCCGGGAAGTAGCGCACGTTCTCCTCGAACAGGTCGAACACGCTGGTGATCCAGCGTTCGCCGAACCAGACCCGGGGGCGTACCCCCTGGGCTTTGATCTCCTCCGACCGGGTGTCGGTGGCCTGCTGGAACAGCGGGATGCGGGTCTCGCGCCACAGCTCCCGGCCGAAGAACAGCGGCGAGTTCGCGCCGACCGCGACCTGGATGCCAGCCACCGCCTGGGCGGCGTTCCAGTAGTCGGCGAACTGGGCCGGGCTGACCTGGAGATGGAACTGGGTGCTGGTGCAGGCCGCCTCCGGGGTGATCGTGTCGGCGGTGACCGCCAACCGTTCCACCCCGCTGATGGCGATCGGCAGATCCTCACCGCGGGCCGCGAAGATCTGCTCGTTGAGCAACTTGTAGCGGGGGTTGGCCGACAGCGTCTCGGCGGTCAGGTGCTCGGGGCGCAGCGTCGGCAGGATGCCGATCATGACCATGTGCGCGCCGATCGCCCGGGCCTTCACCTCGGCGGCGTTGAGGCTGGCCCGCACGTACTCCTCGAAGTCGGCGGTGCCGGTGCCGGTCAGCCGGCGCGGCGGCACGTTGATCTCGACGTTGAACTGGCCCAGCTCGGTCTGGAAGCTCTCGTCGGCGATGGCCGCCAGCACGTCGGCGTTGCGCATCGTCGGATTCGACGTCTCGTCGACCAGGTTCAGCTCGATCTCCACGCCGGTCATCGGCCGGTCGAGGTCGAAGCGCGACTCGCGCAGCATCTCGGCGAAGACATCCAGGCAGCGGCGGACCTTGTCGCGGTATCGGGCTCGGTCCTCTCGACTGAAGGTTCGTACGCCGACGTCCTCGCCCATGGTCACCACCCTGTCACCGCTGGTCCCCCTAACCTCGCACGTTGTCGGCGGGCGGGGGAAGACCCGAGGACCCTTTCCTACCCAACTGCCAGCCCTGTTAGCCCAGCCAGAGCGGACCGATAGCATTGCGCCCCGAGAGGTGGTGGCGTGCGGATGCGCGAGAAGGTGACCCGGCTGTTCGTCGCGGCGGCGATCGCCGAGGCCTGCTCCTGGCTGGCCCTGCTGGTCGGCATGCTGGTCAAGTACGGTCCGCCGGACAACGAGCTGGGCGTCAAGATCTTTGGTCCGATCCACGGCGGCCTGTTCGTCGCGTACGTCCTGCTGGTGCTGGCAGTGGCCCGGCTGCACCGGTGGAGCCTGCTGGCCACGGCGGTGGCCCTGGCCAGCGCGGTGCCGCCGTTCGCCACCCTGGTCTTCGAGCGCTGGGCCCGCCGCCGGGGCATGCTCGGCGTCGACCGGCAACCGGCCCGCGAGCCCGCCCCGGTCGGCTGAGCCGCCGAACCGCCCGCGCACCCCGCTGAACTGCCCCGCCGACCCGCCGACCCGCCGGGGGCCGGTCAGGTCAGCGCGGAGCAGGCCGCTATGCCGGCCAGCAGCAGTGTGCCCAGGAACGCCTGCAACAGCAGTGGCGGCCCGAGATGCGACCAGAGCGTCGCCGTACGCGGGGTCAGCAACTGCCCGGTGGTGAGGTTGACGATCCGCTCGATCCGGGGCGGCAACTCCGGGTCGCGTTGCGGGCGCAGGGTGAGCTGCACCTGGTCGGCCGGGTGCAGGGCGCTCTGCGGCAGGTGCCCGTGCAGCTCCACCTCGCAGAGCTGGCCGGCGGTGTTGCGGAGCCGCACCGGCGTGACCAGGTATTCCGGGCCCTGCTTCAGCTCCTTCCAGCGACGACGGGTGCCACCACCGCCGAACGAGAAGAGCGAGCGCAGCAGCAGCGCGGGCAGCCGGGCGAAGGCCGCTGCGGCGAGCACCGCCACCAGCACCGGCTGACCGACGCGTACCTCACGGGTGTAGCCGTCGAGCAGGCGGATCAGCCGCCCGGTGACGATTCGTTCCGTCGGGTGCACGATCCGTCGCGTGTCGAGTCCGCTGTCCATTTCCACCACCGAGAGTCCGCATGTGTTCACAGATCGTATCGACGTCTTCGGTTGAACGACGTGAATGAAACCTGGTCACGGGCTCACGGCCGCGAGGTGACATCCCCCGCGACCCGGGTAAGCGGGGGGCCGAGCTGGAAAGGGGTCGAGCATGCAGCTGTCCTTCCTGCGCCCGCTCTACGACCGTCCCGGGCCGTGGTGCTCGGTGTATCTGGACGCCTCCGCGGACACGGAGGACGCCAAACCCGCACTGGATCTGCGCTGGCGTGCCCTGGAACGCAGCCTGGCCGAACAGGGGGCGGACGAGGCGAACATCGCCGCGCTGGACCGGGTGGTCCGAGGTCACGATCCGATGGTCGGGGACTACGGGCTGGCGGTCTTCGCCAGTCACGGCCAGGTGGTGCTCTCCGAGTACCTGTCCGCGCCGCCACTGCGGGACCTGGCCCACGTCGGCCCGTTGCCGCACGTGATGCCGCTGCTCGCGCAACGCGGCGAGCAGGTGGCCTGGGTACGTGTGGTCGCCGACCGGCTCGGCGCCGACGCGATGGCGGTCAGCGCCGGCGGGGTACCCCGACGAGCGCACGTCGCCGGCCGGGACGAGTATCCGCTGCGACGGGCGAAGCCCGGCGGCTGGTCCCAGTCGCGCTACCAGCGGGCGGCCATGGAGGCGTGGCACCAGAACGCCGGCGACGTCACCGCGGCCACCGTGCAGCTGGCCGACCGGGTCGGCGCGGACGTGGTGGTGGTCGCCGGTGACGTCCGGGCCACCGGAATGATCGCCGCCCAGATGCCGGAACGCTGGCAGGACCTGGTGGTCCGCACCGATGCCGGTTCGCGGGCCGGCGGCGCCGACCAGACGATGCTGGACGACCTCACGGTGCAGACCATCGCGGAGATCGCCGACCAGCGGATCAGCGCCGCGCTGGACAAGTTCGGCGTGCAGGAGGACGTGGGCGGCGGGCTCGACGCGGTCGTCTCGGCCCTGCAACGCAACCAGGTCGACATGATGATCATCGTGGACGACCCGTCGGCCAACGGTGAGTTGTGGATCGGCGCGGAACCCACCGAGATCGCCATCGACCCGGGGCAGCTGGCAGCCATGTCGGTGGCCGACCCGCAGCGGGTACGCGCCGACGCGGCGCTGGTCCGGGCGCTCGTCGGCACCGACGCGGCACTGACAGTGCTCGGCGCCGACGAGGCGCCCGACCTCACCGACGGCGTCGGAGCGGTACTGCGCTACGTCGACCCCGGCACACCGGGGCGCGGCAATGGTTGACCGAACGGTTGCGGACGTCCTGGTGGAGCGGCTGCTGGCCTGGCGGGTACCCCGCGCCTTCGGGTACCCGGGCGAGGCGATCGCTCCACTGGTCGACGCGCTGGACCGCACCGGCGGCGAGCCGGCGTTCATCCCGGCCCGGCACGAGGAGACCGCCTCGTTCATGGCCACCGGGCACGCCAAGTTCACCGGCGGCATCGGGGTCTGCCTCGCCACTCAGGGCCCCAGCGCCGTCCAGCTGCTCAACGGCCTCTACGACGCCAAGCTGGACAGCAAACCGGTGGTGGCCATCGTCGGGGAGGACATCTCCGGGCCGCTCGGCGGCGCGCACCAGGAGATCGGGCTGAGCCGGCTCTTCGGGGATGTGTGCAACCAGTTCGTCCGGTACGGCCGCAGCCCCGACGAGGTGGGGGCGCTGCTGGACCAGGCGTTCCGGACGGCGGCGGCGACCCGCAGCCCGACGTGCGTGGTGCTGCCCCGACAGTTGCAGGAGGCGCTGGTACCCGCCCTTCAGTCGTACAGCGCCGGGGTGATCACGGCGACCCCCGGCGAGCCGCTGGCCCGGGTCCTGCCGCACGAGGCGGACCTGGACGCCGCCGCGCAGCTGCTCGGCGGCGGCCAGCGGACCGCGATCCTGGTGGGCCAGGGTGGTCGGGACGCCGCCGCCGAGATCATCGAGATCGCCGACCGGCTGGGTGCCGGGGTGGCCACCTCGCTGCTCGGCAAGCCGGTGCTCGACGAGCGGTTGCCGTTCCACACCGGGGTGCTCGGCGAGGTCGGCACCCCGGCGGCGGCCGAGCTGATGGGTGGTTGCGACACGCTGCTGATGGTCGGCACCAACGACCCGTGGACCGACTACTTCCCGATGCCCGAGCAGGCGCGGACGGTGCAGATCGACATCGACGGTCGCCGGATCGGCACCCGGTACCCGGCCGACGTTCCGCTGGTCGGCGATGCCGCGGAGACGCTGCGGGCGCTGCTGAGCCGGTTGCGTGGCCGGTCCGAACAGCAGTGGCGCGCCACTGTGGAAAGTTCGGTGGACCGCTGGCGGGAGGTCGCGGCCGAGCGGGCCGCCGCCGCCGCGAACCCGGTCAATCCGCAGCTCGTCCTGCAGGAGCTGTCCGCCCGGATGCCCGGCACCGGCGCGGTCGCCGTCGACGTCGGCTCGGTCCTCTACTGGTACGCCCGCCACCTCACCCTGCCACCGGGGGTCAACGCGCAGCTGTGCGGAACCCTCGGCTCGATGGGCTGCGCGCTGCCGTACGCGGTGGCGGCCAAGCTCGCCGCGCCCGACCAACCGGTGGTCGCGCTGGTGGGTGACGGGGCGATGCAGCTCAACGGGCTCGCCGAACTGATCACCGTCTCGCACCTCTGGCAGCAGTGGCGCGACCCGCGGCTGGTCGTGCTGGTGCTCAACAACCGGGACCAGAACGGCATGGGTGGCGGGCGACAACCGTCGTCCGACCCCACCCACCGCCGCCCCGACGTGCCGTACGCCGGGTGGGCCCGGCTGCTGGGGCTGCACGGGGTGCGGGTGGACCGCCCGGAGCTGGTCGGCGCGGCCTGGGACGAGGCCCTCGCCGCCGACCGTCCCTGCGTACTGGAGGCGGTCGTCGACCCGGCGGTGTCGCTGGCACCGCCGGAGCCCGCCTTCGCCGACCTGCGCGGCCTGTACGCCGAGGGCGCCCCGGCCCGGAAAGTCCGTGAGCAGGTGGAGGTCACCACGAGCGCCGACGATCTCGTTTAGCCACCCCGGGCCAGGGCATGAGTAGCGGCCTGACGACGCTGGAGGTCCCATGTCCGAGCCCGCCGACCGCCGCTACGGTCCCGCGACACTGCCGAGGGCACGCGGCCCGCTCTCCGCAGCAGTCGTCGAGGCTCTGCGGCACCCGCCGCACGACCTGCCGGCCGATCTCGGCGTCGATCTCCACCCGGCGGACCCGATCACCGACGAGGACCTGCAGCTGACGCTGTTTCTCTGCTACGAGCTGCACTACCGGGGCTGGCTCGGGGTGGACGAGTCGTGGGAGTGGCAGCCGACGCTGCTGGCGCTGCGTGCCCGCTGCGAACGGGTCTTCGAGGCGGCGCTGCGTCGGCTGGCCGGCACGCCGTCGGTGCCCGCCGCCGGGGTGGCGGCCGGCCTGGCCGAGGTGGTCGCCGCCGACGACGGTCCGGCGTTGGCCGCGACACTGCAACGCCGCGCCGACCTCGCCCAGTTCCGCGAGTTCGTCGCCCACCGCTCTGTCTACCACCTGCGGGAGGCGGACCCGCACAGCTGGGCGCTGCCCCGCCTCGGTGGCCCGGCCAAGGCCGCGCTCGTGGAGATCCAGACCGACGAGTACGGCAACGGGCGGCTGGACCGGATGCACGCCGAGCTGTTCCGGAGCACCCTCGACCGACTGGGCCTGGACACGGCGTACGGCGCGCACATCGACGTGGCGCCGGCGGTGACGTTGGCGACCAACAACCTGATGTCGCTGTTCGGGCTGCACCGGCGGTTGCGCGGCGCGCTGCTCGGGCACCTGGCCGCGTTCGAGATGACCTCCTCGCTGCCCAACCGTCGCTACGGCAACGGGTTGCGCCGGCTCGGCTTCGACGAGGTGGCCACCCGCTTCTACGACGAGCACGTCGAGGCCGACGCGGTGCACGAGCAGATCGCCGCGCACGACATGTGCGGCGGACTGGTCCGCGTCGAGCCGGCCCTCGCCCGCGACGTGCTGTTCGGCGCGGCGGCCGGGCTCGCTGTGGACCGGCTGTTCGCCGGGCACCTGCTGGACAGCTGGGCCGCGGGCCGCAGCTCGCTGCGGACACCCGCCCCGCCGCCCCTGCCGCCCACGGTCTCGCTCGTCGCGTCGCCCGAGGTGGCCCCGCCCGCGTTCGTCTGACCCGAGGGGCTTGTCGCCTGGTGGGGGCGTGCCGCTCAGGGTGGGGGCGTGCCGCCCAGGGTGGGGGCGTGCCGCCCAGGGTGGGGGCGTGCCGCCCCGGTGGGACCTGCCGCCGGGTGGGGGACGTGCCGCCCCGGATCCGCCCTTTGCTCTGCACCCGCCCATGCACCGCACACGGTCCGTAACTGGCGCGTGGGCGGGTGCAGAGCAAAGGGGACGTGCCCCTGGTGCGGCCCCTCCGCGCCCTCTCGCCGCGTGACTCGGGGATGTGGCGGTCAGCCCTCGCGGGTGGTGCCGGCGCGGAAGTTGATCGCCTTGTGGGTGCCGTCGCAGAACGGCTTGAGCGCCGACTTGCCGCACCGGCACAACGCCACAGTGCCCCGCCGCGCGTCGATGCGCTCGCCGTTCGGGGTGACCAACGCGAAGTCGCCGCGGACCAGCAGCGGTCCGTCCTCGTACGGGGTGATCGTGGCGGCGGCTGGCTCGCTGGTGTCGTCGGTGCGCATGGCCCCGGAAGTGCCCGTCCTGGCCCTGGCGAAACCCGAGCCGCCGAACGCCGGTGATGACCGGGGCACCCCGCTGACCAGCGGAATGTGCCGCCGGGTGGGTGATGCCCCGTTTGAACCCCATCGGGACGGGAAGCCGGGCCGCGTGGTGAGCGAACGAGGCAAGGTGGGGCCGGTGCACAAGGTGCACAAGGGGCTCACGGCTGATGGCGCCGGTCTCGCCGGCGACCGGGTCGTGGCCGCGGGCAGCTCCGCCCGGGTGCTGGTCGCCGCCACCGCCCGTGCACTGCGCGGGGTCGACTGCGCCGACCTCGGGCACACCGGGCCGACATCGCGGTTCCCCGGCGCCCCCGAACCGGTACGCCGTGCCGCGGTCACCCGCGCCGCCGGCCGGGTCGCGCTCACCGTGGCCCAGATCGACGAGGTGGACGCCGCGAGGGTGGCCCGCTGGTTCGTCGACCAGTACCCCCGCCGCCGCTACCCGGGGGTGCTCATCGGCTCTCCGCACGGCGCTGCCGCGCACCTCGCGGTGGCCCTCGGGGTGCCGTGGCTGCCGGCGGGCTTCGAGATGACCGTGCACTGGTCCGACGGCGCGGTGGACCGCCCGGGGGACGCCGCGGAGCATGGCGCGGCACTCTCCGCCCGGTTGCTCGTCGGCAACGCCGACCTGCACCTGCGCCAGGTGCACTGCCCGGCCAGCCGCGGCGCGCTGACCGGGGCGACCGTGTCGCTGACCGCCACGTGGAGGGCCCTACCGGCCGCGTACGCGCGGTTCCTGGCCGACCGGCTGGTGCCGGGTGCCCCCGTGCTGCTGGTCCGCGACGCACGCACCTGGCCGGTGCTGGAGCGCGGACCGGGGCACAGCTTCCAGGTCGGCTGCCCGGGCAGTGGGCTGGACCCGGTGGACTTCCACCCGGACAGCCACGCGTTGCGGCAGGTGCTGCGCTCCGTCGGCGGGGACGCGACCCGCTGGGAGCCGCCGGAAGTGTCCGTGCCGTCGGCGTACGCCGAGCACGGCGTCGACTCGGGCTTCGAGCTGGCCGCGCGGGACTGGTCCACCCGGCACCAGCATCCGCTGCACCGGGTGTTGGTGCCCCGGCCGGCGGCACTGAGCGCGGGCGTGGCCGACCTCTACCGGCGGTGGCTGCGGCGCGCCGGCAAGACCGGTGACCGGTTGGTGGTGGAGTGCGGTCGACTGCTCGATCCGTGGCAGGTGGTGCGGGCGGGGCTGGTGCCGTACTGGTGTGAGAACGCCACCCGCCGCAGCGTCGACGAGGCCGAGTGGTGGCTGGCCGGCAGCGAGCCCTTCAGCTCGGTGGACGTGTTGCCGGAGCCGCCCGGGGTGCGCTCACCCGCGCTGGCAGGGCTGCCGCAGTGGCTGGCCGTCGCCGGGTTCGGCCGGCGGCGTCGGGCGCTGGACCGCACCACCGCCCGCGGGTACCCGGTCACCTCGGTGCCCACCCGCCGGGCCACCGAGGTGCTGCGCGCCCAGCCGTACGACCTGCCGGCGCCGCCCCCGCTGGGGGTCGCCGAGGCGCTGGCCGTGCTCCGCGACAGCGGCGGCCACCAGGGGTTGTTGGTCTCCTGAGACGGAGGACGCCGAAACTTCCTCGCGAACCCGGGGTCCCGTGATTGAGTACCTACGGAGCGGGAACATCGCTGGCTGCGACGGCCTGATTGCGCTGCGTAGAGGTGTTGTCGCCCGCTGGCATCCCAGTCACTGACCCACTTTCCGGCCCGGTGCGTGGCTCGACCACGCGCACGACCGGTTTCCCGATCCGGGCGGGGGACCTTCCTGAGGGAGGCGCGGATGTTCGGACAGACGAGCACGACCACGACCACGACCCCACCACCACCCAACGATCGGGGTCTGGAGGATCTCGACGCGGCGGCGATGGCGTACGCGGCCCGGATCGCCGGGCTGCCGCCGGAGCGGCGGGGGGAGGCCCGGGACGACCTGGTGCGCTTCGCGCTGCCGTTCGCCGGCCGGCTGGCCCGCCGGTACCGGGGGCGGGGGGAGCCGTTGGAGGACCTGGAGCAGGTGGCCCGGCTGGGCCTGGTCAACGCCGTCGACCGCTATGACCCCGAACGGGGCTCCTTCACCGCGTACGCCGCGATCACCATCGTGGGCGAGATCAAACGGCACTTCCGGGACCGTACCTGGGGCGTGCACGTGCCCCGCCGACTGCGGGACCTGATCCTCGAAGTGGGGCAGGCCACCGCTGCGCTCACCAGCGAGCTGTCCCGGGCCCCGTCCGTGGCCGAGCTGTCGGCCCGGTTGGAGACCCCGGAGGAGGAGATCCTCGCCGCCCTGGAGTCGGCCGCCGGCTACAGCCCGGCCTCGCTGAACGCCCCGGTGGGCGGGGAGAGCTCCGCCGAGTTCGGAGACCTGGTCGGCGAGTCCGACAACGCGTTGGAGTCGGTCGACGACCGGGTGACGGTGAGCGGTCTGCTGCACCGACTGCCCTGGCGTGAGCGACGGATCCTCGCGATGCGCTTCTACGGCAACCAGACCCAGGCCGAGATCGCCGCCCGGTTCGGCATCTCGCAGATGCACGTGTCCCGGTTGCTGTCGCGGGCGCTCACCTGGCTGCGTCAGGCGATGCTCGCCGACGCGCCGCCGCCATGGCAGAACGGCGCCGCCGAACCCGACCCGGGCAAGACCCGGATCTCGGTCAAGCAGAACGGCGACTCGGTGGTGGTCGAGGTCGGCGGCGAGATCGACCGCGACGGCGCGGACCAGCTGCGCCGGGCCATGCTGGAGGCGGTCACCGGCCAGCCCAGCGAGGTGGTCGTCGACCTCGTCGGCGCGGGTGGCTTCGACGCCGGTGGGATCGCCGCGCTGATGGCCGGTCGGGACGCGGCGGAGCGGACCGGGGTGCCGCTGCGGCTGACCCGGGTCCAGCCCGCGGTACGCCGTTCACTCACCGCCGCCGGCCTGGCGCCGGCCCGGGACTGACGCACACGGACAGGCGAAGGGCCGTGCCATGATGCTGCTGCGCGTCCGGTCCCTCGCCCTGGGCCGCTCCGGGGTCCGGCCGCTGGTCGCGGAAGC
>NZ_JBEZEH010000231.1:0-10811 GCF_040648775.1 Micromonospora sp. NPDC049089 | reverse complement strand
GGTGTGGTGTGGGGAAGCATCCACACCCGGCCGGCCACACCCGGTGCGTCTTCCTCCGCACCACCCCGACCTCGGCGTCTCGTCGGTGGCATCAGCCGCCGCAGTGACGTCTCGGCCACGTGGAGGAGAGACACCCATGCCGACCAACCCGGCTCAGGCACCGACGGTGCCGGCGCACGTGCTGCCGCACCGCACCCCCGCCCAACTCCTCACGTTGGCCCGCCGTGGGCTGGTCGAGGCCGGCCAGACCCGACCTGACGGTCTGCGCTACGCGGCTGCCCACCTGGCCGCCCTGCGCGCGGCGGCAGCTCTGCTCGCCGCCCGGGCCCGCCCCGCGCCGAGTCGACGCAACCGGATCACCAGTGTCTGGGTCCTCCTCTGCGCCGTCGCTCCGGAGCTCGACGAGTGGTCCCGGTTCTTCGCCGCGGGGGCCAGCAAGCGCGCCGCCGCCGAGGCCGGCATCCCCCGGGTGGTCAGCGCCCGGGAGGCCGACGATCTGCTCCGCGCTGCCGAACAGTTCGTCACGGTGGTGGAAACCGCGCTCGGCGTGGCCCACCAACCGGCCCTGGACGGCCTCGCCGCCTGATCCCGCCGTGCCACCGGCCGCCCCGCGAGGGGAGCCGGGCGGCCGGTGGCATGGCGTGCCGGTCCTGATCTGATCCACAGCAACGACGGGGGAGTTGGTCCAATGGCGGGCCGCATGGTGGCTGGTTCCGCCGCGCTGGCCGATCTGGTGCGCCCGGCGAGCGCGCCCGACCCGGTCGGTGGCCACCGGGTGCTGCCGGTGGTGCCCGAGCTGACCGGTCTGCTGCCCAACCGGGGCCTGCGCCGGGGCAGCACCATCGCGGTCGCCGCCGGCCAGCCCCGCCGCAGCGGTGGCACCTCGCTGATGCTGGCCCTGCTCGCCGAGGCGTCCCGGGCCGGCTCGTGGTGCGCCGTGGTCGGGGTGCCGACGTTCGGCGCGGGCGCTGCGGCTGAGCTGGGCATCGCCCTGGACCGGCTGGCCCTGGTGCCGAATCCCGGCCCCGAGTGGGCCACCGTGGTCGCCGCGCTGATCGACGGGGTGGACGTCGTGGTCACCACCGTGCCGGCCTCGGTCTCCGCCTCGGTCGCCACCCGGTTGGCCGCCCGGGCCCGGCAGCGCGGCAGCGTGCTCGTCCCGTACGGCCGGTGGGACGGCGCGGACGTGACGCTGCAGGTGGTCCGGGGAGTCTGGGAGGGTCTCGGGCTGGGCCGGGGGCGGTTGCGCCGCCGGGAGATCACCGTCTCGGCGCGCGGGCGCGGGGCGGCTGCCCGGCCCAAGGAGATCAAGGTCTGGCTCCCGGGTGACGAGTTGACCCGGGTGATCCCTCGTACGCTGCCGTCGCCCGTGGGCCGATCGGCCGCGCCACTCGCGCTGGTCGGTCAGGGGTGACCGGCGCGCCGGCACGCACGCTGCTGCTGTGGTGCCCGGACTGGCCGGTGCTCGCCGCCGAGATCGTCGACGGGGTGCCGGCGACCGGCCCGGTCGCCGTGCTGCACGCCAACCGGGTGGTCGCCTGCTCCGAGCGGGCCCGTGCCGAAGGGGTGCGTAGAGGGCTGCGCAAGCGGGAGGCACAGGGGCGCTGTCCGCAGCTCACCGTCGTGGAGTACGACCCCGGCCGGGACGCCCGGGCGTTCGAACCGGTGGTCGCCGCAGTGGAGGAGTTGGTCGCCGGCGTCGAGGTGGTCCGTCCGGGCGCCTGCGCGGTGGTCGCCCGGGGGCCGGGCCGTTACCTCGGCGGCGAGGAGGCGGCCGCTGAGCGGATCATCGAGCATGTGGCGCAGTCGTGCCTGGTGGAGAGCCAGGTCGGCATCGCCGACGGGGTGTTCGCGGCCGGGTTGGCCGCTCGCGCCGGCCGGGTGGTGGCACCGGGTGGGACACCGGAGTTCCTGGCCGGGTTGCCGGTCGAGGCGCTCGGGCGGTCGGCGCTCGCCGACCTGCTGCGCCGGCTGGGAGTACGCACGCTCGGTGACTTCGCCGCCCTGCCGGCCGGCGACGTGCTGGCCCGGTTCGGGTTCGACGGTGCGCTGGCTCACCGGCTGGCCGCCGGGCGGGACCACCGCCCACTCGCCGTCCGGCAGCCGCCGGCCGACCTGACGGTGACCGCGGTGCACGACGACCCGATCGACCGGGTCGACGCGGCGGCGTTCGTGGCCCGGGCGCTGGCCGAGCAACTGCACGAACGGCTGGCCGGACACGGCCTGGCCTGCACCCGGCTCGGCATCGAGGCGGTCACTGAGCACGGGCAGGAGCTGCACCGGGTGTGGCGGCACGATGGTCTGCTCACCGCCGCGGCCATCGCCGACCGGGTGCGTTGGCAGCTCGACGGGTGGCTCTCCGGCAGCAACGGCCGGGCCGGTGCCCGACCGGCCCGGCCGACGGCCGGCATCATCCGGCTGCGACTGATCCCGGACGGGGTGATCGCCCAGGCCGGTCTGCAGGCCGGCCTCTGGGGGGAGACCGGCGAGGAGCGGGAACGCGCGCACCGGGCGTTGAGTCGGGTGCAGGGCATCCTCGGCCCGGAGGCGGTGGTCACCGCGGTGCTCGGTGGTGGGCGCGCGCCGGCCGACCAGGTGCGACTGGTGCCGTGGGGCGACGAACGCGTCCCGGCCCGGCCCGAAGCTCCGCCGTGGCCGGGCCGGCTGCCGCCGCCCGCGCCCGCCGTGGTGCTGCCCAGTCCGCTCGCCGCGACCGTGCACGACGCCGCTGGCGAGCCGGTGGTGATCAGCGCGCGGTTGGCGGTGAGCGCCGCGCCCGCCCGACTGGTGGTCGGCACCGGCCAGCCGGCGGAGATCGTGGGTTGGGCCGGCCCGTGGCCGGTGGACGAGCGGTGGTGGGCGCCGGCCGAGGCCCGCCGCCGGGCCCGGTTCCAGGTCAGCCTGGCCGACGGTGCTGCCCTGCTGCTGGCCGTCGAGGCCGGGCAGTGGTTGGTGGAGGCGATCTATGACTAAGTCAGGTCGATCCCTGCCCGGCGTCGGCTGGCTCCGTGCTGGCCGGGGAGCAGATGTCCTGATGAGCGTGATGACTCACAGACATCAAGATGCCTGTGAGTCATCACGCTCATCGCACCTCTCGCCGCCGTCGGGGCGACCGCCGTCGTGTTCGTCGTCGACCCGGTCGCCCAGCATCCCTCGGCCGAGCAGTACCGGGCCGAGCAGTACCGGGCCGAGCAGTACCGGGCCGAGCAACGCGGCCGGAGCGGCCGGATGAGCTTCCACAACCCGAAGATGCCCTGGTCGGAGCTGGAGCGGGTGCTCTCCGGGCGGCCCGGCGGCAAGCGGGGGAGCCGGGGCGAGCGGCACCTGCACGTGGTGGACCCGCTCGCCGTGGACGCCGATGGCGGCGACTCCCCGGCCTGGAGCCGCCGCCGCGAGCAGTACCAGCCACCGGAGCTGACCCGCCCCGACGGCGTGGTGCCCTACGCGGAGCTGCACGCGCACACCAACTTCAGCTTCCTCGACGGCGCCAGCCACCCGGAGGAGCTGGCGGAGGAGGCGGCCCGGCTGGGGCTCACCGCGCTCGCCGTCACCGACCACGACGGCTTCTACGGGGTGGTCCGCTTCGCCGAGGCGGCTCGTACGCTGGGCCTGCCGACCATCTTCGGCGCGGAGCTGTCTCTCGGCCTGCCCGGCCCGCAGAACGGCGAGCCCGACCCGCACGGCGCGCACCTGCTGGTGCTCGCGCACGGCCACGAGGGGTACGCCCGGCTGGCCACCACCATCGCCCGCGCCCAGCTGCGCGGCGGGGAGAAGGGCCGCCCGGATTACGGGGACCTGGAGGAGGTCGCCGCCGAGCTGCGTGACCATGTGCTGGTGCTGACCGGCTGCCGCAAGGGGCACGTGCCGGGGGCGCTGCTCACCGAGGGGGTGGACGCGGCGGCCCGCGAGTTGGACCGGCTGACCGCGCTCTTCGGCGCGGAGACGGTGGCCGTGGAGCTGACCGACCACGGTCATCCCGTCGACGCCGACCGTAACGACGCGCTCGCCGAGCTGGCCGCCGCGGCCGGGTTGCCGACGGTGGCCAGCAACAACGTGCACTACGCCAGCCCCGGCCGGCGTCGGCTGGCCACCACCGTCGCCGCGGTCCGGGCCCGACGCAGCCTGGACGAGATCGACGGCTGGTTGCCCGCGGCGGCCACCGCCCACCTGCGCAGCGGCGCGGAGATGGCGGCCCGGTTCGCCGCGTACCCGGGTGCGGTGGCGCGGGCCGCCGAGTTCGGCGCCGAGTTGGCCTTCGACCTTCAGCTCGTCGCGCCGCAGCTACCGGCGTACCCGGTGCCGCCGGGGCACACCGAGATGAGTTGGCTGCGGAAGCTGACAGCTGACGGGGCACACGAGCGCTACGGGCCGCCGCAGGCGCACCCGACGGCGTACGCGCAACTCGAGCACGAACTGAACATGATCGAGGAGCTGGGTTTCCCCGGCTATTTCCTGGTGGTCTACGACATCGTCACGTTCTGCCGTGACCAGGACATCTACTGCCAGGGTCGGGGTTCGGCGGCCAACTCGGCGGTCTGCTACGCGTTGCGGATCACCAATGTGGACGCGGTCCGGCACCAACTGCTCTTCGAGCGGTTCCTCGCCCCGGAACGGGACGGCCCACCCGACATCGACGTGGACATCGAGTCCGACCGCCGGGAGGAGGTGATCCAGCACGTCTACACCCGTTACGGCCGGGAGCACGCCGCCCAGGTCGCCAACGTCATCTCCTACCGGGCCCGGTCGGCCGTGCGGGACGTGGCCAAGGCGTTCGGCTACTCCCCGGGGCAGCAGGACGCCTGGAGCAAGCAGATCGACAGGTGGGGTTCGGTCGCCACTGTCGATGTCGAGAACATCCCCGAGCAGGTGGTGGAGTACGCCAACGAGTTGCAGACGTTCCCGCGGCACCTGGGCATCCACTCCGGCGGCATGGTGATCTGCGACCGGCCGGTGATCGAGGTCTGCCCGGTGGAGTGGGGGCGGATGCCCGGGCGCAGCGTCCTGCAATGGGACAAGGACGACTGCGCCGCGGTGGGCCTGGTCAAGTTCGACCTGCTCGGCCTGGGCATGCTCTCCGCCCTGCACTACGGCTACGACATGATCGGGTCCCGGCTCGACCTGGGCGACATGACCCTGGACGACCCGGAGGTCTACGACATGCTCTGCCGGGCCGACTCGGTCGGGGTGTTCCAGGTGGAGAGCCGGGCCCAGATGGCCACCCTGCCCCGACTCAAGCCCCGCGAGTTCTACGACCTGGTGGTCGAGGTGGCGCTGATCCGTCCCGGTCCGATCCAGGGCGGTTCGGTGCACCCGTTCATCCGCCGCAAGAACGGCCAGGAGCCGGTGACCTTCGCGCACCCGCTGATGCGCAACGCCCTGGAGAAGACCCTGGGTGTGCCGTTGTTCCAGGAGCAGCTGATGCAGCTCGCCATCGACCTGGCCGGCTTCGACGCGGCCGAGGCCGACCAGTTGCGCCGGGCGATGGGCGCCAAACGGTCGGTCGAGCGGATGACCCGGATCGCCGACCGGCTCTACGCCGGGATGGCTGAGCGGGGCATCACCGGTGAGCTTGCTGACGACGTCTACCGCAAACTCACCGCGTTCGCCAGCTACGGCTTCCCGGAGAGCCACGCGATGAGCTTCGCCTACCTGGTCTACGCCAGCTCCTGGCTCAAGCGTTACCACCCCGCGCCGTTCCTGGCCGCGCTGCTCAACGCTCAGCCGATGGGTTTCTACTCGCCGCAGACCCTGGTCGACGACGCCCGCCGGCACGGGGTGGAGGTCCGTCGTCCGGACATCAACGCCAGCGGGGCGCTGGCGGTGCTGGAGTCCACCCCGGAGACCCGGTGGGGCAGCGGGCCGGGGGAGCCGCCGCACGCCTGGGGGCTGGGCGGCCCCGCCGTCCGGCTCGGCCTGTCCAGTGTGCGCACGCTCGGTGCCGACGTGGCCGAGCGAATCGAGGCCGAACGGGTCGCCGCCGGGCCGTACCGGGACATGCCGGATGTGGCCCGGCGGCTCGGTCTCACCGCCGCGCAGTTGGAGGCGTTGGCCACCGCGGACGCCTTCGCCTGTTTCGGGCTGACCCGGCGGCAGGCGCTGTGGGCCGCCGGTGCGGCGGCCCAGGACCGACCGGGCCGGTTGCCCGGCACGGTGACCGGCGCGGCGGCGCCCACGCTGCCCGGGATGGAGGCGGTGGACCGGCTGGTCGCCGACGTGTGGGCCACCGGGTTGTCGCCGGAGAGCCACCCCGCCCGTTTCATCAGGGGTCAGCTCGACGTGCTCGGCGCGGTGCCGATCGCCCGGCTCGGCCGGGTGGAGCCGGGGCAACGGATCCGGGTCGGCGGCATCGTCACCCACCGGCAACGTCCGGCGACAGCGGGCGGGGTCACCTTCCTCAACCTGGAGGACGAGACGGGGATGCTCAACGTCACCTGTTCGCCGGGGCTGTGGCAGCGCTACCGGCGGGTGGCGCGGACCAGTGCCGCGCTGGTGGTCCGGGGGCGGTTGCAGCGGCACGAGGGGGTGACCAACCTGGTCGCCGACCGACTGGACGCCATCGAGCCACCGGTGCGTCCGGCCTCCCGTGACTTCCGCTGATTCAGTGATCCACATTACGGTTTCCCGAGCCGTCGAGCGGGAGACTCGTCCCGAGCGGGCAGAGCGGCCCGTGATTCGTGAGGGGGAACGACAGTGACGGGAAATCACGCGTACACCGGTGGAATCGCCAACGCCCGGCGGACCCGACTGGGCACCGGCTGGGTGCCGTCGCACCTCGCCGACCCCCGCGAGTACGAGGTGACGAACGGTCCGGTGGCCAACGAGCGCCGGTCCCGGGCGGAGGACGAGGCCGAGGGCACCGAGGCCTGACCGGCCGCCGCGCCACGCACCGATCGGGCGTGTGGTGGGCGCCCCCGCCACACGCCCACACCACCACCGGGCCGAGTGACTAGGCTCGGCCGGGTGGAGCAGACCCGAGGCCGGTTCGCCGAGCCGCCGCTGACACCCCGCACCGCCGTGATCTGGTCGGTGCTCCGTGCCGAGCTGGACCGGCGCGGCGACGCCGAGCTCACAGTGCTGGACGTGGGCGGCGGCACCGGTGGTTTCGCCGTTCCGCTGGCCCGCGCCGGGCACCGGGTCACCGTCGTCGACGCCAGCCCCGACGCGCTCGCCGCGCTCACCCGCCGCGCCGCCGAGGCCGGGGTGGCCGACCGGATCGCCGCCGTGCAGGGCGACGGTGACGCCCTCGCCGGGCTGGTCGAGCCGGCCGGCGTCGACCTGGTGCTCTGCCACGCCGTCCTGGAGGTTGTCGACGACCCGACGCCGGTGGTGACCGCGCTGGCCACCGCACTGCGCCCGGGTGGCGCGGCCAGTGTGCTGGTGGCCGGCCGGGCCGCCGCCGTGCTGGGCCGCGCGATGAACGGGCACCTGGACGTCGCGACCACAGTGGCCGCCGATCCGGCCGGCACCGCGGGCCCGCGCGACACGTTGCGCCGACGCTACGACGCCGCCGGCGCCGCCGCGCTGCTCGGCGCCGCCGGGCTGGTGGTCGAGGAGATCCACGGGGTACGCGTGCTGGCCGACCTGCTGCCGGCCGCTGTCGCCGACGGGCAGTCCGCGGCCGTGGTCGAGCTGGAGCGTGCGCTGGCCGCCCAACCGCCGTACCGGGACCTGGCCGCCCAACTGCACCTGTTCGCCCGCCGGCCGGCATGATCGCCGAGGCCGGTGGCCAGCCGGCACCGCTGGAGATCCTCGGGCCGGGCCACGGCGGCGGCCGCCTCACCGACGTGCTGCCCAGCGCGCTGGCCGTGCTCGGGGTGCCCGGCTCGACCGACCCGCTCGGGCTCCGACCCGCGCTGGCCGGGGTACGCCGGATCGCGGTGCTGCTCGTCGACGGGCTCGGCTGGTACCAGCTGCCGACCGCGGCGCCGTACGCGCCGACTGTCGCCGGGCTCGCCGCGACGGTGGCCCGGCCGCTCATCGCCGGTTTCCCGTCCACCACCCCGACCAGCCTGGTGTCGCTGGGCACCGGTGTCGCGCCGGGCGCGCACGGCGTGCTCGGCTTCACCGTGCGGGTGCCCGGCACCGATCGGGTGCTCACCCACACCGACTGGGCCGCCGATCCGTCGCCGCTGCGCTGGCAGCCGGTGCCCACCCAGTTGGAGCGGGCCCGCGCTGCCGGGGTCACGACGAGCGTGGTGAGCCGGCCGGAGTTCGGCGGCAGCGGGTTGACAGTGGCAGCCAACCGGGGTGGCGACTTCCGGGGCGCCGCCGGCGCGGAGGCGGTGGCCACCGCCATGCTGGCCGCGCTGGCCGCCGGGGCCGGGCCCACACTGGTCTCCGGCTACCACGCCGACCTGGACCGGCATGGCCACGTCAGCGGCGTCGACTCGGCACCCTGGCGGGTCGCCGCGACCGAGGTGGACGCCCTGGTCGCCCGACTGGTTGACGGGCTGCCGCCGGACGCGGCGCTGCTGGTGACCGCCGACCACGGGCAGCTCGACATCCCTGCCGCGCACCGCTTCGACCTGGACACCGATCCGCGACTGCGCGCTGGCGTGCGGCTGGTGGCCGGCGAGGCCCGGGTCCGCTACCTGCACGTCGAGCCGGGCGCGGTGGACGACGTGCGGGCCGCCTGGTCGGAGGTGCTGGGCGCCACGGCCCGGGTACGCACCCGCGACGAGATGGTGGCCACCGGCTGGTTCGGGCCGGTGGCCGAGGAGCACCTGGGCCGGATCGGCGACGTGGTGGTGATCTGCAACGACACGTACGCGGTCATGGCCAGTCGCACCGAGCGGCCGATGGCGTCGAAGTTGGTGGCCTACCACGGGTCGGACACCGCCGCGGAGCTGACAGTGCCGCTGCTGGTCGTCAGGGGCTGATCCCGGGGGCGGTTCGGCCCGCTGGCCGATGGTGGTGTCGTACCTCCGGGTTAACCTGCCGGGATGGGCCGCAGCCAGTCGTTGCCCCGGGGCGACGATCCGCGCTTCGGGCCGGACGCCGACGACTCCGCCAGCCCGATCCTGCACGTCGACATGGACGCCTTCTTCGCCGCCGTCGAGGTGCGCCGTCGCCCGGAGCTGCGCGGCAGGCCGGTGGTCGTCGGCGGTGTCGGCCCGCGCGGGGTGGTCAGCTCGGCCAGCTACGAGGCCCGCCGGTACGGCGTCCGCAGCGCGATGCCGACCAGTCAGGCCCGGGCCCGCTGCCCCCACGCGGTCTACCTGCCACCGGATTTTTCCGCCTACACGGCCGCCTCCCGGGCCGTCATGCAGATCTTCCGGGACGTCACGCCCCTGGTCGAGCCGCTCTCCCTCGACGAGGCGTTCCTCGACGTGACAGGTGCCCGTCGGCTCTTCGGCTCCCCGGCCACCATCGCTCGGCTGATCCGCCGCCGGGTCGCCGACGAGCAGGCGCTGACCTGCTCGGTCGGGGTGGCGCCGACCAAGTTCGTGGCCAAACTGGGCTCCACCCGGGCCAAGCCGGACGGCATGCTGGTCGTGCCCCCGGGGCAGGTGCTCGATTTTCTGCACCCGCTGCCGGTGGACGCCCTGTGGGGGGTGGGGGAGCGCGCCGCCGAGGCGCTCCGCCGGCTCGGCCTGACCACAGTCGGCGACCTCGCCGAGGCGCCGGTGGGCATGCTCCGCCGAGCCGTCGGTGCCGCTTCGGCGTCGCACCTGCACGAGTTGGCCTGGGGGCGCGACCCGCGCGGGGTCAGCCCCGAGCACGTCGACAAGTCGATCGGCGCCGAGGTGACCTTCGACGTCGACGTGGCCGACCCGTTGGAGATCCGCCGCGCGTTGCTCGCGCTCAGCGCGAAGGTCGGTGTCCGTTTGCGCGGCTCCGGGCAGGTCGGGCGCACCGTCTCACTCAAGGTCCGGCTGGCCGACTTCCGCACGGTCAGCCGGTCTCGCACCCTCGACGTCCCCACCGACACCGCCCGCGAGATGTTCGACACGGTCTGGGCGCTCTACACCGCATTGGACCCGGGCGAGCGGATCCGACTCGTCGGTGTCCGGGTGGAAGGGCTCGCCCCGGCGCAGGGTGCCCCCCGGCAACTCACCCTCGGCGCGCCCGAGCGCGGCTGGCGCGAAGCGGAAGCTGCCGCGGACGCCGCCGCTGCCCGTTTCGGGCGGTCCGTCATAGGTCCGGCCAGTCTGATGGGCGACCGTGATCCCCGTCGAAACGAAAATCCACCCCGCCCATAGGTCGTCCCGCTTTCCGACGCGCGACCCCCCTCGTAGACTTGCGGGTAAGCAGCCGGTTGGCTGCCACGGTCTGACGGCCCGAATGGGCCCGACCAACGTGACCGGGGAGGAGTGCCGTGCCGCTCTCGGAGCACGAGCAGCGGCTGTTCGAGCAGATCGAGCGGTCGCTTGCCGAGGACCCCAAATTCGCCTCGGCCGTGCGCGCCAGCGATCCGCGCTTCCATGCGCGGCGTCGCCTGCTCGTCGCCGCCGGCGTCATCATCGCTGGCTTGGCTCTACTGGTCTATGGCGCGGTGATCAAGACTCCACCACTGGCGGTGGCGGGCTTCGTCGTCATGCTGGCGTCGGCCGCGTTCGCGGTGCAGTCGCACCGGCGGGCGCAGTCACCCGACCTGCACGTGGTGGGCGGCACGACGAGTCGTCGTCGTCCCCGCGGTGGCCGATCCGGTCGCCGGTCGTCAATCCTGGACCGCATGGAGGACAGGTGGCGGCAGCGCCCGGAGGGGCACCGCTGAGCCGGTCCCGCCGCTGAGGCGGACCGTACGCCGCGACGAGCGGTCGCCGGGCACAGCCCCCGGCGACCTCCGTCGTATCCGCGCGCCCTCTACC
>NZ_JBEZEH010000230.1:0-10922 GCF_040648775.1 Micromonospora sp. NPDC049089 | reverse complement strand
GCCGGACCCCTCAGGCGGCCCGGCGGACCGGTGCATGGGTGGTGATCCGGGGTCCCGTCCGGATCACCTGCTCGGTGGTTCGCGCCCGTGCCGACGGCAGGTCTGGGTGGTTGTCGGCGCGGTACTCGGAGGCCGTCGGTCGGTGGCAGGCCGAAGTGGACGTCGGAGCCGGTGGGGGTCGCCGGACTGATCTGCGCAAGGGCGGTTCCTCTCGGGATCGGCCCCGGGGGACGGGGTCGATCACCTGGCTGCCGCCGTGGCCCGGGGGACGAGCACGACGACGAGACGGGTAGAGCTGCCCTGGCTCCACCACCCGACGCGACGGCTCCCGCAATCGAGGAATGCGATTACCGTAACCGAAAGCAGCTCGCTTTGGAAGCGCTCCCATCATCGATGTTCGACGCGCTCCCCCACCCGCCCCGCCCAGGTCGGGCCCCTCCGTCACCCGGTCCGGGCGAGGACGGCTCACCCGGGGCGGCGGCAGGATCGCAGCACGGCGGACCTTCGGCCGCGGCCAGCACCCGGTCCGCCATCGGAACAGCGGAGGAGGGACAGATGGCCATCGCGGAGATCAGTCGTACCGACCAGGACATCCAGTCCGCCGTGCTCGACGAGCTGACCTGGGAACCACGGGTGCAGCCGCACGAGATCGGCGTCACCGTCGCCGAGGGCGTCGTCACCCTGACCGGCCGCGTGGACAGCTACGCCAAGAAGTGGGCCGCCGAACGAGCCACCCACCGGGTCGCCTCGGTCCGGGCGGTCGCGAACGACCTGGCCGTGCAGCTCACCAACGGCACCGAGCGCGCCGACAGCGACCTGGCCGCCGCCGCCAGCCACGGGCTGGAGTGGGACGCGTTCGTACCCATCGAGAAGCTTCAGGTCACCGTCTCCGCCGGCTGGGTGACGCTGCACGGCGACGTCGAGTGGGAGTACCAACGGCGGGCGGCCGAACGCGCTGTGGCCCGGCTGACCGGCGTACGCGGGGTGAGCAACGGCATCACCGTAAGACCGGCCAGCGCGCCGGACGCCCGCAACCTGGCCGACCGGATCGTCGACGCCCTCGCCCGGGCCGGAGCGACCGAGGCCGAACGGATCAACGTCCGGGTGCACGGCGACACCGTGATCCTCGCCGGGTTGGTGCACTCGATGCCCGAACGGGCCGAGGTCGAGCAGGTGGCCTGGTCCGCACCGGGCATCCGGGAGGTGCAGAACCACATCGCGGTCGCCCCGGTGCTGCGCTGAGCGGGCGCTGCGCCCCATTGAGCGGGCGCTGAACGGGCGCGGAACCACCCGGGGCGGGTGAGCCCGTCTCACCCACCCCGGGAGCAGGCTGGTGGCATGAGTGATCCGAACGGGCTGATCCAACCGGGGCGCACCGCACCCGGTTTCACCCTGCCGGCCACCCCGGACGGGGCCCTGCTGGGGCCCGAGCAGTTCCGTGGCCGGCCGGTCGTGCTCGCCTTCTACCCCGCCGACTGGAGCCCGGTCTGCGGTGACCAGATGTCGCTCTACCAGTCGGCGGCACCCGTCTTCGCCCAGTACCAGGCGGTCGTGCTCGGCCTGTCGGTGGACAACATCTGGTCACACCGGGCGTTCGCGGAGAGCCGGGGCATCGAGTTTCCCCTGCTGGCCGACTTCGAGCCCAAGGGCGAGGTGGCCCGCCGCTACGGCGCGTACATGCCCAACGGTGAGGCGGCCCGCGCGCTCGTGGTGCTGGACCCGGCGGGGACGGTGACCTGGAGCTACCTGTCGCCGCCCGACGTCAACCCCGGCGCCGACGGAATCTTCGACGCGCTGGACCAACTCGCCGCCGATCGGAAGGTGATGGCCCGATGAGCACGCCACTGCAGGTCACCGCCCGACTTCGAGACCCGGTGACCACCGACGACCACATCCGGGGGCCGGCCGACGCGGCGGTGACCATCGTCGAGTACGGCGACTTCCAGTGCCAGTTCTGCGGTGCCGCGTACCCGAACCTGCACGAGTTGCTGCGGCAGCGGGCCGACACCGTACGGCTGGTCTACCGCTACTTCCCGATCGCCAACGTGCACCCGTACGCCGAACGGGCCGCCGAGACGGCCGAGGCCGCCGGGGTCCGGGGCCGGTTCTGGGAGATGCACGACTGGCTCTACGAGCATCAGGACCAGCTCGACCCGGTGCACCTCTCGCTCGGCGTCGAGCAGGTCGGCTTGCCGCCGGACGAGTTGAACGCCGAGGTGGAGAACCGTGCGCACGCGGACCGGGTGCGTCGGGACTTCGTGGGGGGCATCCGCAGCGGGGTGAACGGCACCCCGACCCTGTTCGTGAACGGCATCAGGCACGACGGCGGGTACGACCTGCCCGACCTGCTGACGGCAGCGGATGCCGCCGCCAACGCCTGACCCGCTCAGATCAGACGCAGCTCGCGCGCCCGCCGGACCGCCTCGCGCCGGCGGGTCGCGTCGAGTTTCCGGTAGATGTTGCGGACGTGGGTCTTGACGGTGTTGACCGAGAGGGACAACTCGGCGGCGATCTCCACGTTGGACAGGATGCTCTGCAGGTAGCGCAGAATGGTCAGCTCCCGTTCGGTGAGCGGCTCGTCGAGCGCGCCCCCCGGCCCGGCGGTCGGCCCGACGGCGCCCTGTCCCGCGCCCCGCACCAGGTCACTGACCAGCGTGAAGTGCGCGGTGCCCGCGTCCAGGTGCGCGGCCAGCAGGTCCCGTACCGGTGGTTCGGCGCGGGTGAAGACCCTGCGGCAGCCCTGCGGGCCGGCCAGGCTCAGCGTCTGCTCCAGGATCCGACCCGCCCGACGCCCGTCCCCGGCCCGCTGGGCCAGCACCGCGTCGAGCAGACCGGCGTCCAGGCGTACCGGTAGCGGCCAGGCCGTGGCGGCCGGCGCCTGCCAGTCCGGCAGGGTCCGCTCGGCGATGGCGGCGTCACCGGCCCGCAGCTGCACCTTCGCCAACGTCACGGCGAGCACCGGGTCGGCCCCCTCGTCGGTGGCGTCGGCCAGCAGGTCGCGGGCGGAGTCCAGGTCGCCCCGCGCGGCCCGCAGTTCGGCCTCGGCGGCCCGCAGCAGGCCGGTCAGCTCATCGGCGGACGGTCGGTCGGCCAGTGCCTCCCGGGCCTGGACGAGCAGCCGCTGGCCGGTCGCCGGGTCGCCGGAGTCGCGGCGTAGCTGTGCCCGGCACAGCGCGGCCACCGCCGCCGCCACCGGCTCGTCGGAGGCACCAGCCAGCCAGTCGCCACCCAGGGAGGGGTCGCCGGTCCAGCCGTGCGTGACGTCGAGCGCCCCGACGGCGAGGGCGAGGTTCGCGGCGGCCTCCTCGGGCTGGTCGCGCAGCAGTGCCACCACGGCGAGAGCCAGGTACGCGTGGCCGCAGTCGAGCCGACAGGACCAGCCCCGACAGGGCGGCATGCCGAGCGCCTCCCTGGCCGCCTGCTCGGCTGCCCGCAGCTCGCCGCGCACCGCGAGCAGCAGCGCGGCGCGGCTTGCGGCGACCAGCTCGGTGCGCGGCCGGCCGGCTTCCCGCGCGGCCGCCCGGGCCCGCACGAACCGGGCGGTGGGCAGCGCCCCGTCGGCCAACTCGACCAGCCCCAGCGCGGTACCGGTGAACGCCCGCAGGTCCAGGTCGTCGGCGGCGCCGCCGCCACCGGCCGTCGGGGCGGAACTGGAAGCCCCCGTCGGCAGCCCGGTGGGCGTGGCGTCCGCCGGGCGGGTGCGCAGCAGGCGAGCGGCGGCGGCCCGGGCCTCGGTGCGGTCGTCGGCGAGCCGGGCCACTGTCAGCTCCAGCGCGGTGACCAACCGCAGGAACCGGTCCCGGCGCGGCACCGGCAGCCCTGCGGCGTGCCCGGCGGCGGCCCGCAGGTGACCGGTGGCGGCCGGCAGGTCACCGGCGTACGCGCGCTCGGCGGCGCAGGCCAGCGCCACCTCCGGGTCGGCCCGGATCACCTCCGCCGGCGGCGGGGTGGGTGCCGGGGCCTGCACCGGGTCCCGGTCGTAGCGAGTCAGCTCCGGCCAGTTCGCGACGAACAGATCACCGGCCAGGTCCCAGCGGCCGGCGGCCAGGGCGTGCCGCAGAGCGTCGGCGGGCCGCCCGTCACCCGCGTACCAGTCGGCGGCCCGGACGTGCAGGTCGCGTAGCTCGTCGACTGGCAACCGGGCGAGGTCGGCGCGGAGCAGCTCGGCGAGCAGGGAGTCGTACCGGTACCAGGGCGGCCGGGTGTCCTCCCGGTGCAGCAGACCACCGGTCCCGGCCAGGTCGGCCAGCACCTGCCCGGCGTCGGCGCGGCCGGTCAGCGCCTCGGCCAGGTCGGCGCAGATGGTGTCGACGACTGCGGTACGGCGCAGCAGCTCCTCCTCGGCCGGGTCGAGCGTCGCCAGCACCTCCTCGCGCAGGTAGCCGGCGATCTCCGGGTGGTCTCCGCCGAACTGCCCCACCCAGCGTTCCGGGTCGGACTGTCCGCGTACCGCGAGGGCGGCGATGCGCAGCGCGGCCGGCCAGCCGCCGGTGCGCTCCCGCAGCCGGCGCACCGCGGTCGCCGGCAGCGCGGCGGCGTGGGCGGTGAGCAGGTCGGCCACCTCGTCGTCGGTGAAGGCCAGCTCGTCCGGGCCGATCTCGGTCAGCTCGCCGGCGAGACGGAGCCGGTGCAGTGGCAGGTGCAGTCCGGCCCGCGCGCCGATCACCAGACGGAGCCGCCGCCCGGCGTGCCGCAGCAGGAACTCCAGGCCGGTCAACGCCGCCGGGTCGGCGACCCGGTGCAGGTCGTCCAGGATCAGCAGCACCGGCCGGTCGGCGGCGGCGAGCATGGCGGCCAGCGCCTCCAGTTGGTCGGGGCGGGGCGGCCGGTCGGGCACCGGGCCGTCCTCCGTCGCCCCGGTCGCCGAACGCAGCGCCGCGGCGAGGTACGCCCAGAGCCGGTCGGAGTCGTCGCCGGCCTCCACCGACATCCACGCCGAGACCGGGACGTCAGCCGACGAGACCGACAGGTCACCGGAGTCCGGCACCGTCCCGCCCGGCTCCACGTCGGGCGGTGCGCCGCCCAGCCGTGTCCAGGACGCGAGCAGGGTGGTCTTGCCCCAGCCGGCGGGAGCGGCGACCAGGGTGACCGGTCCCGCGCTGCCCTCGTCCAACCGGCGCAGCAGGCGGGGCCGGGCGACCACCGGCTCCGGCGGCACGGCCGGCGTCAGCCGGGACGCCAACAGCGGTGGCCCCGATGCCGGTTCGACCCGTACGTGATCCTGTTCCGGCACCCAGCCCCACCCCCACCACGCGCTCCGCCCCCGGTCGGCGAGCGGTTACCCGGCACGGGCCGGTTCACCCCTTCCGGGCGAGCGCGCTTCACCCGGGTGCGACCGACGATCGGGGGACGTGAACCCGGGAGGACGGGTGGTACCGATGGGACGGCTGGTGCGGGCGGGACCCGCCCTCGGTGGGGCGGCGCTGGCCGGGGCGGCGCGGCTGCTGCGCGTACCCCGCCGGGGTGGCCGGCCTGGCGCGGACGGTGACGCCGCAGCACGTGGCCGGCACGGCGCGGACGGCGACGCCGCAGCACGTGGCCGGCACGGCGCGGACGGCGACGCCGCAGCACGTGGCCGGCACGGCGCGGACGGCGACGCCGAAGCGTCGGCCCGGTGGGAGGTGGTGACCGTCGACCGGCCGCCGGAGCAGGTGCTGCCGGAGGGCCGCTGGCCGGAGCCGCTGCGCCGCCTGGACGGGGCGGTCGAGGTGCGGGTGCGCCCGGCGCCCGGTGACCGGGGCACCGAACTGGCCGCCCGACCGCTGGCCGGCGTCACACCGCCCACCGGGCTCGCCGCGCACGTCGTCGGCGACGACCCGGGTCTGCTGGTCCGCCGTACCCTGCGCCAGATCAAGCAACGGGTGGAGGCCGGTGAGGTGCTCCGCGCGGACCGCTCGGCGCTGGACCGCCCCGAGGTCCCCGGGTGAGAGCGCTCTGTTGGATGGCCGCCGGCGAACTGGCCGTACGCGAGGTCCCCGACCCGGAGCTGCGCAACGAGCGTGACGTCATCGTCCGGGTTCGGCGCAGCGCCACCTGCGGCGGTGACCTGCCGCTGCTGGCCGGCCGGCACCCGCTGCTGCGGCCCGGCGAGGTGCTCGGCGCGGAGTTCCTGGGCGAGGTGGTCGAGGTCGGTCCCGGGGTCCGCCGACACCGATCCGGCGACCGGGTGGTGGTCGGTGCGAGCGTGGCCTGCGGCGGCTGCTGGTACTGCCGTCAGGGCCTGCACTCCTGCTGCGACAACGCCCACGCCGACCTGCCCAGCGCCGACCCCGACTGGACCCGCTCCGACGCAGGCTGTTTCGGGCGGCCCCGGGCGGCGGGCGGTTTCGCGGGCGGCCACGCCGAGTACGTGCGGGTGCCGTACGCCGATGTGAGCGCCTTCCGGGTGCCGGACGCCGTCGCCGACGACCGGGCGGTGTTCGCGGCGGACGTGGCGCCGACCGGGTGGCTCGCGGCCGAGTTGGGTGCGGTGCGTCCCGGCGACGTGGTGGCGATCTGGGGCGCCGGGGCGGTGGGTCAGGTGACCGCCCGGGCGGCGGTGCTGCGCGGGGCTGCCCGGGTGCTGGTCGTGGACCGGCACGAGCAGCGGCTGCGGATGGCCGAGCGGCACTCCGACGCCGAGCCGCTCGACTACCGCCACACCGACGTCGCGGCGGAACTGCGCGACCGTAGCGGTGGGCGCGGGCCGGACGTGTGCGTGGTGGCGGTCGGCACGCCGCCGGCCCGGTCGAGGACCGACCGGTTCGGTGGCCAGCACGCCGACCGACCGGACGCGCTACGTGAGGCCGTGCACGCGTGCCGCAAGAGCGGTGTGGTGGTGGTGCTCGGCGCGACGGGCGGGTTCGTCGACGCGTTCCCGCTGGGCGCGCTGACCGAACGGCGGCTCACGCTGCGCGGCGCCGGTCGGCCGGATCTGCGGGACGTGCCGATGCTGCTGGACCGGATGGCCCGCGACGAGCTGCGGACCGAACACCTGGCCACCCACCGGCTGCCGTTGGCGCAGGGCCCCGAGGGGTACGCGCTGTTCCGGGACCGGGCCGACGGCTGCGTACGTGCCGTGTTCACGCCGTGACCGCTTCCTCGTGATCGCTGATCGGCGACCACGAATGGCAGACTCTGAGGATGACTGGCGAGCGAACGTACGACGTGGTGCTGTTCGGAGCGACCGGGTTCACCGGCGGCCTGACCGCCGAATACCTGGCCCGGCACGCGCCGGCCGAACTGCGCTGGGCGTTGGCCGGGCGCAACCCGCAGCGCCTCGCCGCCGTCCGGGACCGGCTCGCCGCGATCAACCCGAGCCTGGCCGACCTGCCGCTGCTCACCGCCGACGTGACCGACGCCGAGTCCCTGCGGGTGGTGGCGGAGAGCGCCCGGGTGGTGGCGAGCACTGTCGGCCCGTACATCCACCACGGGGAGCCGCTGGTCGGGGCGTGCGCCCGGGCCGGCACCGACTACCTGGACATCACCGGGGAGCCGGAGTTCGTCGACCTCATGTACGTGCGTCACCACGCCGAGGCGGCACGCACCGGCGCGCGGCTGGTGCACGCCTGCGGGTTCGACTCCATCCCGCACGACCTGGGCGTCTGGTTCACCGTCAAGCAGCTGCCCACCGACGTCCCGATCACAGTGGACGGGTACGTGCGGGCCGGCGGTCGGTTCTCCGCCGGCACCTACCACTCGGCGCTCACCGCGTTCTCCCGTACCGGGCAGGCCAGCCAGGCCGCCCGGGACCGCCGGGCGGTCGAGCCGCGCCCCACCGACCGGCGCGTCCGGGCGGTGCCCGGCCGGCTGGCCCGCTCGGCGGAGCTGGGCATCTGGACCGTGCCGTTGCCGACCATCGACCCGCAGGTGGTCCGCCGCTCGGCAGCGGCCCGCCCGGAGTACGGCCCGGACTTCCGCTACCGGCACTTCGCCGCCGTGAAGCGGCTGCCCACCGTGCTGGCCGGCGCGGCCGGGCTCGGCGCGCTGATCGGGCTGGTGAAGCTGCCGCCCAGCCGACGCTGGCTGCTCGGCCGGCTCGCGTCGGGGCAGGGGCCCACCGCGGAGCAACGAGCGTCGTCCTGGTTCCGGGTCCGGTTCGTCGGCACCGGCGGCGGGCAGCGGGTGCTTACCGAGGTCGCCGGCGGTGACCCCGGCTACGACGAGACGGCGAAGATGCTCGCCGAGTCGGCGCTGTGCCTGGCGCTCGACGAGCTGCCGTCGACCGCCGGTCAGCTCACCCCGGTCGCCGCGATGGGTGACGCGCTGCTCGACCGGCTCGTCCGGGCCGGCCTCACCTTCCGGGTGCTGGAGCGTTCGGCTTGACCCTCGACCGGGTCGAGGGGGCAGGATGCCCAGCGTGAGTGACCTGCACAGCATCGGCGAGCTGGCCCGAGCCAGCGGCCTGACCGTCAGCGCACTGCGCTTCTACGACTCGGCGGGGGTGCTGGAGCCGACCCTGGTCGACCCGGTGACCGGCTACCGCTGGTACACCGAGGGCCAGATCGCCCCGGCCCGGCTGGTGGCCGGGCTGCGTCGGATCGGCATGCCGGTGCCGGAGATCGCCGCCGCGGTTCGCGCCGAGCCGGCGGTGGTGCACCACCTGCTCGACGCGCACCTGCGTCGGCTGGCCGACGGGCTCAGCGACGCCCGCCGCGAGGTCGACCGGCTCCGCGCCCTGGTGGACCCGGCCCCGCCGACCGCCACCACTCTCCTGGTCACCCCCACCGCCCTGGCCGCAGCGCTCGACGCGGTGCGCTTCGCCGTCGGCGTCGATCCGGAGCTGCCGATGCTGGCCGGGGTGCTGTTCGACGTGGAGTCCGACGGCGTCCGGCTCGTCGCCACCGACCGGTACCGGCTCGCGCTGGCTCGGGCCGGGGCCGACGTCGACGGGCCGCCCGTGCGGGTGTTCCTGCCGGTCGCCCTCGTCGACCAGCTCCGGCCGCTGCTCGACACCGGCGACACCTGGCCGGTACGGCTGACAGTGGCGGGCACGGACCTGCGGGTGCGGGTGGCCGACCGCACGCTGACCGCCGCCGCCCTGCCGTACGACTTCCCGGACTACCACCGCCTGTTGCGTAAGTCCGTCGGTGAGCGGCCGACCGCGCGCCGGATCCCGGTGGACGTGGCAGCGCTGCGCGCCGCGCTGGCCGACCCGGCGGCACCCACTGTCGCCCTCGACCACGACGGCACGACCCGGCCGGTCACCGTGCTCGGCGTCGACGACCAGGGCGGGCTGCGGCTGCTTCCCGCCGCCGACCTGGGCACCGACGCGCTGCGGGTCGGGGTGGACGGCGATTACCTGCTGGACGCGCTGAACGCGGCCGGCGCGCCGCAACTGGTGCTGGAGCTGGATGGGCCGATCGCACCGCTGGCCGTACGCCGACCCGATGACGCCGACACCTACTCGGTGCTGATGCCGATCCGGCTGGAGAACCTCCCCGTCCCGGGCCGAGAGGGCCGCGACGGTAGCATCTGATGGTTCACCAGTGAACCCCGGACGGAGGCGTACGGAGCAGCATGCTCGACATGGAGTTGATCCGGAAGGATCGCGAGGCGGTGGCGACCGCGCTGGCGAAGCGTCTGGATCCCGCCGAGGTCACCCGTGCCCTGGACGAGATCCAGCGGCTCGACCAGGAACGCCGCGCCCTGATCACGGAGATCGACGCCGAGCGGCAGCGCCGCAAGGCCGAGGCCCGGGCGTACGCGCTGGCGTTGCGGGCCGGCGAGGAGCCGCAGGCCGCCGCACCGGAGGCGGAGCGTAAGCAGCTCGCCGAGCTGGAGTCCCAGCTGGACGAGGTGCAGGCCCGGCTGCGCGACGCGATGAGTGAGCTGCCCAACCTGCCCAGCGACGACGTGGTGGCCGGCGGCAAGGAAGCCAACCGGGTGGTGAAGACCTTCGGTGAGCCGCCGGTGATCGAGAAGGTCCGCGACCACGTGGAGCTGAGCCGCGCGTTGGGCCTGGTCGACTACGAGCGCGGGGTCAAGCTCGGTGGGTCTGGTTTCTGGATCTACACCGGAGTCGGCGCCCGGCTGGAGTGGGCGCTGCTCAACTACTTCGTCGACCAGCACATCAAGGCCGGCTACGAGTTCCTGCTCCCGCCGCACCTGCTGCTGGATTCGGCCGGCTTCGCCGCCGGGCAGTTCCCCAAGTTCTACGACGACGTCTACCACCTGGACTCGGCGTCCGCCCCGCGCGGCCAGTTCCTGCTGCCCACGTCGGAGACGGCGATCCTCGGCGCGTACCAGGACGAGATCCTGGAGACCCCGAAGCTGCCGCTGAAGGCGTTCGCGTACACCCCCTGCTACCGGCGGGAGTCCGCCGGCTCGCACTCGGACGAGCGCGGCACGGTGCGGGGGCACCAGTTCAACAAGGTGGAGATCTTCCAGTTCACCCTGCCGGAGCAGGCCGACGCGGCGCTGGAGGAGATGCTCGCCCATGCCGAGAGCCTGGTCGAAGGGCTGGGACTGCACTACCAGCGCACGCTGCTCTCGGCCGGTGACGCCAGCGCCTCGATGAAGAAGACCCTCGACATCGAGGTGTGGATGCCGAGCACTGGCAAGTACAAGGAGGTGTCGTCGGTCTCCTGGGCCGGCGACTACCAGGCGCGTCGCGCGGCCATCCGTTACCGCGAGCCGGGCGGCAAGCAGACCCGCTTCGTGCACACCCTCAACGGGTCGGCACTGGCCACCAGCCGGCTCTTCCCGGCCATTCTGGAACAGAATCAGCAGGCCGACGGCAGCGTCCTGGTCCCGAAGGTCCTTCAGGACCGCCTGGGCACCGACCGTCTGACCCCTCTGCGCTAGCCGGCCCCCGAAGCGGTCGACGGCGGCGGGGCCGGTGCGGACGCCGCAGCGCAGACCTACTTCGGCAAGTCGGTGAGCAAGCTCAACCCGGCCGAGGGTGCCGTCCTCGCGGCTCTGATCAAGCAGCCAGAACCCAG
>NZ_JBEZEH010000229.1:0-10974 GCF_040648775.1 Micromonospora sp. NPDC049089 | reverse complement strand
TTTGTTTGAGTATTCAGTTGTTCTCACAGACATCACGCTCAATGGACCACGGCACCCGTGCCGGGTCGCGGCTGAACAGCCGCCGCCGGTCAGGACCGGAGCAGGTGCAGTTGGGACTGGTGCTTCGGCAGGTGCACCCGGGTGTGCAGGTCCAGGGTGCGGGACCAGGGCAGTGGCTCGTCGACGATGAGGTCGAAGCCCTCGCGTAGGTGCGTCTCGACCGGGGTCTCCGCTGCCAGGCCGAGCTGGTCGACCAGCCCGCACAGCCGGTCACTGGTGCCGTGCAGCAGCGCGGTCAGGCCACGCAGGCCACCCTGCTCGGCGGCGAGCGCGTCGAGCTGCGGGCGGTGCACGTCCTCCTCCAACTCGTAGTAGGCGAACGGCGACCCGGCCAGCAACGCCTCGGTGGCGTGGATCATCAGCTCGTCGTTGGCGACCAGATGCGCGACGATCTGCTCGGCACTGAGCTGCCCCTCCGGAGCCGGACCGAACCCGCCAGCGTCGACCTCCGCGAACAGGGCACCGTAAGCCCGCCGCAATCCCCCGCTCTCCATCCCCCCAGTCAACCCGCCGCGGCGGGAGTTAGCGGCGGGATTGGCGGGAGCGGAGGTAGTCGCTGACCACGTACTCGCCCAGGTCGCCGGTGTCCGGCGTGAACATGCGACCCCGGCTGCGGCGGGCCACCGCGTCGACGAAGCGTCGCAGACCCGGGTCGTCACCGAGCATGAACAGGTTGAGCGTGGCACCGTAACGGCTCAGCCGGTCCACCTCGCGGACCGTCGCCTCGATCGTCTCCGGCAGCGGCGGCCAGTGGAACAGCGCCTCCCCGTCGTCCGGATCCAGGTGCGCGGTCGGCTCGCCGTCGGTGACCACCAGCACGATCGGCTCGGCGTCCGGGTGCCGGCGCAGGTGCCGGCCCGCCAACCGCAGCGCGTGCTGGAGGTTGGTGCCCTGCTCCATGTCCGGCTCCACGGCCGCCAACTCCTGCTGGGTGAGCGTCATCGCCTCCCGGCCGAAGCCCACGATCTGCAGGGCGTCCTGTGGGAAGCGCGTCTCCATCAGGTGCGCCAACGCCAGCGCCGTCTGCTTCATCGGCCCCCAACGACCCTGCGAGATCATCGAGTACGACAGGTCGACGCAGAGCACCACAGCGGCCGAGGCGCGCCTCTCGGTCTCCACCACCTCGAAGTCGTCCACCGCGAGCTGCACCGGGACCGTCGGCCCGGCCCGACTGACCGCCCGGGTCAACGTGCGTACCACGTCCAACGGCTGCTCGTCGCCGTACTGCCAGGGCCTGGACGCGCCGCTGACCTCGCCCGCCGCACCGGCCGAACGCAGGTCGTGCTGGCCACGCGGCCCGGCGGTCAGCTCCGCGAAAACCTGCCGCAGCGCGGTCCCGCCGAGCCGGCGCAGCGCCTTCGGGCTCAGTGTGAGCCCCTCCGCGTCCCGGCTGACCCAACCCTGGCGGCGCAACTCCCGCTCCAGGTCACGCAGACGGCGAACGTCATCGGCCGCATCCCGGCCCAGCGTGCGCGCCACCGCGTCGACGTCCACGTCGTCGAGGGTCGCCCCCGGGTGTTCCTGGTCGAGCTGGTCCAGCAGGTCGTCCAGGTCGCCGATCTCACCCAGCGCGCCGGCCGCGTCGGCGTAGTCCAGCGGCTGGTCGCCACGGACCCGCTCGCCGCGCCCCCAGCGCAGATCGGGTCGCAGCGCGCGCAGGTTCGCGTCGAGCGCGGACAACTCCCCCGCAAGGCGGTCGCCGAGCGACTGCTGCATGAGGCCAGCCAGCTCGGCGCGCTGCCGCTCGGAGAGCGAGTTCATCAGCCGCTCACCGGCCGCCGCCCGGCGGGCCAGCACGTCGATCAACTCGTCGACGTTCTCCGGCTTCTCCGGGAAGAAGTCACCATGTCGGCGCATGAACTCGGCGAACGCGTCGGTTGTGTCCTCCGCGCGACCGTGCCGGGCCAGCAGGTCGTTCAGATCGCCCATCATCTCGGCGAGCCGCTGCTGGGCGGCCGGGTCGGCGGAGGCGCGCACCGCGTCGCGCATCCCGGCGAAGCGCTGGCCGAGCACGTCGTCACGGAGTTGGTCGAGGATCTGTTGGTACGCGCGGCGGGCATCGTCGCTCGCCCACTGGTAGCCGGACAGCTCCTCCACCGCCCGCGCCGTCGAGCGCGGCAGATTGTCCAGCACCGCCTCGGCGAACCGCGCGTCGTCGTCGTCGCGACCCCGCAGCTCGTCCCGCTCGGCGGCGAGGGCCTGGTCGAGCAGGGCCTGGGCCCGGGTCACCGCCCCGTCCAGGTCGCCCCTGCGCAGCGCCTCCCGGCGTAGCCGCCGAGCCCGGGCGGCCAGGTCGTCCAGGCCACCCCGTCCCTGCGGGCCACGGCGCAGCAGGTCACGCAGCGCCTCCCGCAGGCTGCCGCCGGCCAGCACCTCGGCACCGACCGCGTCCACCGCCTCGCGCACGTCGTACGGGGGTGCGAGCGGGTCGGGCCCGCCGTTCCACTGCCCGTAACGGAACCGGTTGCCGGCCACGGTCAGCCCCGGCCGCCGTAGACGGTGCGCCCCGAGTCGGTGACGTCCTTGCCGAGCCGGCGGGTCAGGTGCAGCCCCTCCAGCACGAACTCGACGGCGGCAGCGGCCTCCTCCGAGGTGGGCGCGTCGCCCAGGTCGAGCCGATCCAGGACCTTCGCCAACCCGGGTACGGTGCCGACCTGGCGCAGCAGCTCGGCGGCGCTGACCAACTCGCCGGTCTCGATCGCGGCGCCGTCCTCGACCAGGGCGGTGAACCCGGACAGGTCCAGCCCGGCCAGGCGGGCCCGGAACGTCTCGGCGGTCGCCGTACGCAGCAGGTGCGCGAGGATCTCGGTCTCCCGGCCCTCCTCGCCGCTCTCGAACTCGACCTTGCCGCGCAGCGTGCTCGTCACCGACACCGCGTCACCGACGCGGGCGACGGCGGCCTCGGGGCGACCGTCTGGGGTGTCGGAGGCGGCGAGCAGACCGGCGCGACGCAGCGCGGCACCGGCGACCGTCTCGGCGGCGGCGATGGCGAAGCGGGCGGAGACACCGGAGCGCGGGTCCACCGACGGCGACTCCCGGACGGCGCGGGCGAAGCGGGCGAGCACCTCCAGCACGTGTTCCGGCACCTCGGCGAACAGGTCGGCCTCCTGGCGGATCAGCGCCAGCTCCAGCTCCAGCTCGACCGGGTAGTGGGTGCGGATCTCCGCTCCGAAACGGTCCTTGAGGGGAGTGATGATCCGGCCCCGGTTGGTGTAGTCCTCCGGGTTGGCGCTCGCCACCAGGAGCAGGTCCAGCGGCAGGCGCAGCTGGTAGCCGCGTACCTGGATGTCGCGCTCCTCCAGCACGTTGAGCAGGGCAACCTGGATCCGCTCGGCCAGGTCGGGCAGCTCGTTGACGGCGAAGATGCCCCGGTTGGTGCGCGGCACCAACCCGAAGTGGATGGTCTCCGGGTCGCCGAGGGTACGACCCTGGGCGATGCGGATCGGGTCGACGTCGCCGATCAGGTCCCCGACGCTGGTGTCCGGGGTGGCCAACTTCTCGCCGTACCGCATCGAGCGGTGCAGCCAGCCGATCGGCAGGTCGTCACCGGCCTCGGCGACCTGGGCGACCGACGCCGGGGTGAGCGGGTGCATCGGGTGCTCGTTGAGCACCGAGCCGGGCAGAACGGGGGTCCACTCGTCGAGCAACGCGCCCAGTGAGCGGATCAGCCGGGTCTTGCCCTGGCCGCGCTCGCCGAGCAGCACCATGTCGTGCCCGGCGAGCAGGGCCCGCTCGACCTCGGGCAGCACTGTGTCGTCGTAGCCGACGATGCCGGGGAAACGGGTCTCGCCGGAGCGCATCCGGGCGAGGAGGTTGTCGCGGAGTTCCTGCTTGACGGTGCGGTACTGGTGACCGGCCGCCCGTAGCGCGCCGAGCGTGCCGGGCAGGTCGGCCGGTGGAACCGGGATTACCGGGGTAGGCGCAGTCACCCGACCCACGCTAGCTCACATTCGCGGGGGCGCCCCGGGCATCAGGGGGCACCCCCGCTCCCACCCTCAGCCCCGGTCGCAACGCCGGCAGGCACCGCGACGGCGCAGGTGGTACGCGTACGTGGCGACGCCGAGGGCCACGCCCCACAGCGGCCAGAGCAGCATCGGCGCCCCGGTCATGCTGAGCCCGCCGGTCAGCCGCCAGAACTCGGGATTGCTGAGCAGCCCCAGCGAGGCCGCGGTCACGGAGATGGCGACCAGGGTGGCCGGCACCACGGCCAGCTTCACCGGCACCCGACGGCCGGCCAGGCCGAGCATCCAGCGCGGGAACCGCTCACCCCAGCGCTGCAGCAGTCCGAGGGTGAGGATCGCGCCGACGCTGGCGAAAGCGCCCAGCCCGAGCCCGGCCCAGACCAGCCCGGTGTCCTGCATCTCGGTCAGGAACTCGCGGGAGATGCCGAGCGGGATGCCGGCCGCCCAGGCGAACCGGGTCACCGCGTACGTCAGGGGGATCGCCGCGGCGATGCCGGCGGCCCACCGGCCCCAGCGGGTTGCGGCGGCCGGGGTGGTCCACCGCTTGCCGGTGTCGGCGCGGCCGCAGCCGACGCAGGCTCCGGCGGTACGGCGCTGCCAGGCGAGTACCGCCCCGGCCAGCAGCAGCCCGCCGGCCAGCGCCGCGAACCGGGCGAACAGCGCCCAGTTGAAGACATCGGAGTAGTCGATGGGCGGCCAGCCGAACGGCACCCCGACGATGAGTATCGGCAGGTAGCCGAGGACGATCAGCACTCGGACGTCCGGCACGACCAGGACAAGGACGAACGCGACCGCCCAGCCGTAGCCGGCGAGCAGCGCCCGCAGCGGGCCGGGTGATCGCGCCGCCGGGCGGCTCATGGCCAGGGCGGCCACCGCGGCGGTGAGCAGCACGCCGGCGAAGAGCGGGGTGGCCACCTCCACCGGCACCAGGCGCAGCAGGCTGACGTCGCCGCCGTGGGGGTCGTTCGGGCCGAACGGGTAGCCGGCGCCGGTGAGCGTGCCGAGCAGGGCGAGCACGCCCCACAGGCCGAGCCAACCGGCGGCCAGTGGGGCCAGCCGGTCCGGCCAGCGGGAGTCGGTACGGGGTCGGGAGGCAGTGATCGTTGTCATGCTCTCAGCCTCGACTGACAGCCGCCGGATTCCCTCCCGGCCGGCGGTGAACCCGCTCCCCCGATGGAGGGACCGATCAGCCGGACGGGGTGACGAAGCCGGACTCGTAGGCGGCGATGACCGCCTGCGTGCGGTCGCGGACGCCCAGCTTGGCCAGCACGTTGCCGACGTGCGTCTTGACCGTCTCCACCCCGACCACCAGGTGCGCGGCGATCTCCGGGTTGGACCGGCCGGTGGTCATCAACCGCAGCACCTCGGCCTCCCGTTCGGTGAGCCGGGCGGCGCTCAACCGGTCGCCGCCCGCCGGCCCGTACGCCCCGACCAGTTGGCGGATCGCGGCCGGGAAGAGCAGCGACTCGCCGGCCGCGACCACCCGGACCGCCTCGACCACCTCGGCGGGCCGGGCCCGTTTGAGCAGGAACCCCGAGGCGCCGGCGCGCAGCGCCTCGTAGACGTACTCGTCGTTGGCGAAGGTGGTGACCACCAACACCCGGTGCGGGTCGGCGGAGGTGGCCAGCAGGTGCCGGGTGGCCTGGATGCCGTCGATGCCGGGCATCCGCACGTCCATCAGCACCACGTCGGGCCGGTGCCGGGCGACCAGCGGCGGCACCTCGGCCCCGTCGGCGGCTTCGGCGAGCACGCGCAGGTCGGGTTGGGCGTCGATGATGGCCCGCAGCCCCACCCGGATCAGCTCGTCGTCGTCGACGATCAGCACTCCGGTGGTCATGTCGTCTCCTCGTAGGGCAGGCGGGCCCGGATCAGCCACCGGTCGCCGTCGGGGCCCACGGTGAGCCGGCCGCCGAGCAGCAGCACCCGCTCCCGCATGCCGTCCAGGCCTCGACCGCCTCGCCCCCGCCGGCCTCGGTCGGGGTGGCGCACCGCGTTGACCAGCTCCAGCTCCAGCGCGTCGCTGTGCAGGTCCAGGCGTACCGTCACCGGCCCGTAGCCGTGCCGGGCGGCGTTGGTCAGTCCTTCCTGGACGATTCGGTAGCCCTCCCGGGAGACCACAGCGGGCACCCGGGTCGGGTCCCCGGCGCGTTGCGCGTGCACGGCCAGGCCGGCCGCGCGGGCGTCGGTGACCAGCCGGTCCAGGTCGGCGAGGGTACGCTGCGGCGCCACCACGGGTCGGTCGCGTCCGTTCTCCCGGAGCAGCCCGAGCACGTGGTCGAGGTCGTCCATCGCGGTCCGCCCGACGTCCTCGATGGCGGTGAGCGCCCGCCGGACGAACTCGGGGTCGGTGTCGAGGACCTCTCGGGCGGCCCCGGCCTGGAGGGTGGCCACGGTGAGCGCGTGGCCGACGGAGTCGTGCAGCTCCCGGGCCAGCCGGTTGCGTTCGGCGAGCCGGGCGGCCCGTGCTTCGAGGGCGGCGATCCGCTCCGCCTGGGCCGGGCCGAGCAGCACCGGCGCCATGGATCCGGCGAGCGCGCCGAGACCGGCGACGGCGTAGCCGAGCACGACCAGCAGGAGCACCCCGGTCACTGTCAGCCAGCCGCTGTCCTGTCCGTCCAGTGGCCCGAACTGTTCCTGGCTGATCACCTCGGTGCCGATGCCGAACTGTTGGGCGATGAAGGCCAGTGCCATCGGCAGGGCGCTGAACAACCCGATCATCACCAGCGCGCCGACGATGAGGTGGGTGGCGATCCAGAGCGCGCTGCGCAGCCGGGTCTCCCGGTCGCCGTGGTGCCCGGGCGCGGGGTCGGGCAGGTCGACGCCGAGCAGGGCCCGGACGGCGGCGATCTCCAAGGCCCGGCTGCCGTCCAGCAGCAACGGGACGACGGCGATCAGTGCGGCGATGACCAGCAGGACGTAGACCATTGGACGGGGGATCGCCGAGTCGGCGAGCAGTTGGGCGAAGGTCACCGCGAGCAGGCCGTACGGCAGTGCCAGCACGCCGCCGAGCAGCAGGAACACGCCGCGTCGCCAGGTGGTGCCGGCGACCAGGGGGGCCAGCGCCGCTCGGAGGGTCACGTCGTCATTCTGCTGCCCGGACCGGTCCCGCCGACTCCCCCGCGTCGGGGAGATGTCAGCGGTGGTCGGCGACGTACTGCTGCGGGTCCTTGTCGCGGAACGGCAGGTTGCGGCCGAACTTGTGCTCGCCGTAGAAGGTCAGCCAGCGTTGGCCCAGCTCGGCCCGGAGTTCGGTGCTGGCGTGCCGGCGGAAGTCGGGCAGCGCCTCGTCCTCTTCCTCGGCCAGGTGTTCGCTGTTCTCCCGGCGGGCGTTGCCGACCGCCTCCCACCACTGGTCCGAGCCGACCGGGTGCAGTTTCGCCTCGGCGATGGCGTCGCGGATCTTGTTGTGGTCGCCGATCGCGTCGGCGGTCTCGTCCTCGCCGTCGTCGCCGTGCTTGACCAGGTGCGGGTAGAGGATCGCCTCTTCCGCCTCGGCGTGGATGTCCAGGTGCAGGGCGAGAGCGTCCCAGATGGCGAGCATCTCCTGCTCGTCGCGGGCGTCGTCGAGGCGGGCGAAGCCACGCCGGAAGGCGGCGTGGTCGTCCAGGATCAGTGCGGTGATGTCGTCCACTGTGCTCACTTTCCGGTTGGGTTGCCGAACCGGGCACGCAGCATCGCCGGCATCGCGGCGAGCCCGGTGATCGGGCGGAAGCGTTTCGCCGCCTCGGCCAGCGCCGTGTACTCGTCGTCGGCGAGGTCGATGTCGGCGGCGGCGGCGTTGCGTTCCATCTGCTCGACCCCGGACGCCCCGGGGATGGCGAGCACGTTCGGGTGGCGCAGCAGGTAGGCCAGCGCGATCTGGCTGGGGGTTGCGTCGTGCGCGTCGGCGACCTGGCGCAGCGTGTCGATCAGGGCCGCACCGCGCTCAAGGTTCTCCGGCAGGAAGTACGGGTTGGCACGCCGGACCGCACCGGTCGGCGGGTTCCTGGCGTCGTAGCGGCCGGAGAGGAAGCCCTGCGCCAACGGGCTGTACGCGATGACCACCCGGCCGGCCTGCCGCGCGTACGGCAGCAGGTCCTGCTCGGGCGCGCGGTCCAGCATGCTGTAGCGGACCTGGTTGCTGAGCACCCGCCGGCCGAGCGCGGCTTCGGCGATCTGCCAGCGGCGCAGCCCGTAGTTGCTCACGCCGACGTCGCCGATCAGCCCGACGTCCTGAAGGGTCCGCATGCCGCGCATCGTGGTGTGGTCGGCGACCAGCGGGTTGTGCTGGTGCACCTGGTACAGGTCGATGCTGGTGACGCCGAGCCGGGCCGCCGAGGCGACCGCCCGCTGCTGCACCACGGCGGCCACCGGCAGCACCGGCAGGATCTTGCTGGCGATCACGACCTTCGGCCGGTCGTCGCCGAGGGCCGCGCCGAGGATGCGTTCGCTGCGCCCGAAGCCGTAGATCTCAGCGGTGTCGAAGACCGTCACACCGAGCTCGACGGCCCGCCGGACGATCTGCGCCGCCTGCCGCTCGAAGTCCGGGCCGTACCCCCACTCCCGGGAGCCGAACTGCCAGGTGCCCAACCCGATCTTGGACAGCGGTTTGGGGGTGTCGAGCGCAATGAAACGCATGGCGTCGAAACTACCCCGATGTCCCGGTTTCCACGCCCGATCCACGCCAGGGCGGGCCGGAGCTAGGCTCATGATCGTGACTTACCTCGCCGCGGATGACCGCTACGACACCATGACCTACCGGCGCAGCGGACGCAGCGGCCTGCGACTGCCTGCCGTCTCCCTCGGGCTGTGGCACAACTTCGGTCCGGACCGCCCGTTCGAACGGCAGCGCGACATCGTCCGCCGCGCCTTCGACCTGGGTGTCACCCACTTCGACCTGGCCAACAACTACGGCCCGCCGCCCGGTTCGGCGGAGGAGAACTTCGGCCGGATGCTCGCCACCGACCTGAAGCCGTACCGGGACGAGTTGGTCATCTCCAGCAAGGCCGGGTACCTGATGTGGCCCGGCCCGTACGGCGAGTGGGGCTCGCGCAAGAACCTGATCTCGTCGTTGGACCAGTCGCTGGGCCGGATGGGGCTGGACTACGTCGACATCTTCTACTCGCACCGGTTCGACCCGGACACCCCGCTGGAGGAGACGATGGGGGCGCTCGACGCCATCGTCCGCTCCGGCAAGGCGCTCTACGTCGGCATCTCGAACTACAACTCGGAGCAGACCACGCGGGCCGCCGCGATCCTGCGCGAGTTGGGTACGCCGCTGCTGATCAACCAGCCGTCGTACTCGATGCTCAACCGCTGGACCGAGTCCGACGGCCTGCTCGACACGTTGGAGCAGGTCGGTGCGGGCTGCATCGCGTACAGCCCGTTGGCGCAGGGCCTGCTGACCGACCGCTACCTGGGCGGCATTCCGGCCGACTCGCGGGTTCGCACCAGCGTCTTCCTCAACGAGAGCGACCTCAGCGACGAGAAGATGGCCACCATCCGTGGGCTCGGTGCGGTCGCCGAGGGGCGCGGCCAGTCCCTCGCTCAGCTCGCGTTGGCCTGGGCGCTGCGTGACCCGCGGATGACCAGCCTCATCATCGGCGCGAGCAGCGTCGAGCAGTTGGAGACGAACATCGCCGCGCTGAACAACCTCGACTTCACGGCCGACGAGTTGGCCGAGATCGAGCGCCACCTGGGCTGAACACCGTCGGGTCCCGGGCGGGTCGGTTCACCAGATCCGGCGCCGCCCGGCCCGGTGGTTACGCACCTCGCACTGCCGGCCCACCGGTGCTGCGGCGCTGCGGCGTCGCCGTCCGGCACCGATCAGCAGCAGCGCCAGGACCAGCACGGTGGCGGCACCGGCCAGCACCGGCCACCGGCCGCCGAGGTTGGTCACCGACGCCACCGGCACGCCCGGGTCGGCCGCCGCCACCACCGCCGTCTCGGTGGCGGCCGGCCCACTCGCGGCGGTACGCGGCGCGCTCTTCGTCGCGGCGGCCTCCGCCGGGGTGGGGGTGGCCGTGGCACCGGTGGCCTTGGCACCGCGGAACACCACGTCGGAGCAGGAGTAGTAGGTGTCCGGCGTGTTGGAGTTCTGCCAGATCGTGTAGATCAGGTGTCGGCCACTGCGGCCCGCGGGCAGCCGGCCCGCCAACTGGTACGCCCCGGCCCGCACCGGCGGGTCGGTCAGTGTCAGGAACGGGCGCGACTCCAGATCCGCCCAGGTCAGCTTCTTGCTCGGGTCGTAGTCGGGCGTGGTGACGTAGAGCCGGAAGGTGCCCCGGTGCTCGATGGTGGTCCGGTACCGGAAGGTGAACTTCGCGCCGGTGGTCAGCGTGGTGCTGGGCCAGTCGGTGCGGGGCAGGTCCAGTCCCCGGTACGCGGACAGCCCTCCACTGCACAGCTCGCCGTCCGGGATCCGTTCCCGATCTCGCCCGTTGATCGTGGAAACCCGCACGTTGTCCCATTCGCGGACCGCCGCGCCGGCCTTCACCGCGGCCCGGCAGGCGCTGGTGGCCGCGTACCGGCCCTCGGGGCCACAGGCAGCCGCGCGACTGATCGGGTCGGTCGGGGCGCCGTGGGCGGCTGCGGGTGTGGCGGCGAGCGGCACTGTCGCGGCAGCGACCAGCACCGTGGCGACGAGCCGACGTACGGGCATGAGGATGACCTCCGCCCACTGGTACGGCCGGCAGACGGCAAAGGTTCGACGCTGACCGGCCGGGAATCCGGCGGGTGGGTGCGGCGTTTCGATACTCGGAACCGCTAGCACCGAGGAGGCAGACATGAAGGTACGTAGCTCGTTGCGTGCGCTCAAGCAGAAGCCGGGTTCGGTGGTGGTCCGCCGTCGCGGCCGGGTGGTCGTGGTGAACCGCGCCAACCCGCAGTGGAAGAGCCGCCAGGGCTGATCAGGCCCCGCACGGACATAAGAGTTGAACAGCGCCCTGACCGGATACCGGTCAGGGCGTTCTGT
>NZ_JBEZEH010000228.1:0-11044 GCF_040648775.1 Micromonospora sp. NPDC049089 | reverse complement strand
TGTTGGCCCACGCCTCGGTGCCGTCGCAACACCGGTATCCGGACGAAACCGCGCCTTGCCGGATCGCCGCCCGGACTCCGCCTCGGCTCGACCGCCCTTATGAAACAGGCCCTAGCGTGCGCGCCGGTTGGCGCGTAGGGCGCCCAGAAGCACGCCGGGGCGGGCCAGGGAGTGCGGGTGTTCGCGCATGGAGACGACGTCGTTGAACCGCCGCGCGGTCGCCACGTCCGTGACGGTCGCGGCGATGACCTGGCTGCTGGCCCAGCGGGAGAACCGGTAGCCGCGCGGGTAGGGCCCGTCGACGTGGGGCAACGCCAGGTCCGCCGAGGTGGAGAGCGACCAGGCGGCGTCCACCACGACCTTCTGGAGCGCGAGGTAGTGGCGCGCGGGCGCCCGCAGATCCGGGCCGGACCGAAGGTACATCGAGAGGCAGGCCGCGTGCAGGGCCGCCGCCGTCATGCCCTGCCCGTACACCGGGTTGAACGACGCGACGGCGTCGCCGACGCTGATCAGGCCGGCCGGGAACCGCTTTAGCGCGTGGAAGTCCCGTCGTCGACTGTCGGCATGGTGGTAGGTCTGGACGTCGCCGATCATCTCCTGGTCGGCGACGTCGCCGAACTCCGGTGGGAACTGCTCGCGCAGGCGGCGGACGAAGTCATCCGCGGTACGCCCCGGGCGGTCGTTGCCGTAACCGGCCATCATGGCCATCCACCGGCCGGCCTCGATGGCGAAGAACGCGGCTCCGGCCACGTCCATCCCCGATTTCGGCGTGTTCAAAGCCAGGACGACAGTCGAGGCCGGGGTCACCTCCGGGCGGCGGAACAGGGCGGTCGCGTAGTTGAGGTGCACCGTCATCCGCCGGGTGACCGGCCGGTCCCAGTCGGCCTGCTCCAGCCAGTCCGAGAGTCGGCTGGACCGCCCCATGGCGTCCACCACGAGGTCGGCGCGTTCGACACCGGGCACCCCATCGACCTCGGAGCGGACCCCGGTGACCGCGGTGCCGTCGAACACGAGGCCGGTGGCGCGGGCGGTGATCGTCTTGACGTTGGGCAACCGGAGCACCTGCTGGCGGATCAGGCCCTCCAGCAGCGGTCGACTGCCCGCCAGACTGTCGGCGTCGTCGGGGACGACGACCTTCAGACGCCCGTCGAGGTAGTTGCGCCGGGCCTCGGGCGGCGCCTCGACCGCTCCGCGCGCCAGTGCGTCGTCGCGGAATCCGGGGAACAGGCGCTCCAGTTGGAGGAGGCCGCCGGGCAGCAGCGCGTGCAGCTGTGTTCCCTGGGGTACGCCGGGCCGCGCGCCGGTCACCTGCGGGTCGTCCCGGTCGATGATGACGACGGTGTCGGCGTGGTCGGACAGCACCCGGGCGGCCAGTAGACCGGCGACACTGCCGCCGACCACAACGGCCGTGCCCATCGTCGGGGTCAACTGGTCAGGGGGTCGCGGCGCGTTCAGTTCCGCGAAGACCCGGGACGGGGAGAGGGACATGGTGCTCTCCAAGGGGGTAACGGGGGGCGTGCCCTCCCCGGTTGCTGTCAGCGACCGTGCGCGGACAGACCGGTGGACGGTCGTTCGACGTATTGCCCGCCGATCGTCGCACAACCACCTGAACGGCAACCGGCTGTGTCTGCCAGATGACCGCCTGTTGGCCGATGGGCCGGACGGGTCCGTCGTTCGGACGGGTCCGGTGGCGCGTCCTCCGGCCGGCTGTCACGATCTCCGGCATGTCCGTCGCACGTCGAACTCTGCTCGGGGCCGGCCTTGCCGCCGCGACCTCCGCCCTCACCGGTTGCGGTGCCACCGGCGCGCCGGACACCGGCTCGGCCGGCCCTGGCGACGCGGCGACCGCGAAGGGCGCCACCGGCAGCCGGGTCGGATTCGGAGCGGCGGGTGACGCCGGGCCGCCGCTCAGAGCACCGGACGCACCGGTCGGCGGCAACCCGCCGGTGCGTCAGGCCCCCTACGCCCAGGACGTGACCGCCCTGCTCCGGCGACACCTGCCCGCGACCTCACAGACCGTGCAACACAAGGGTTTTCCCGGTGCTGTCGCTCTCGTCGTGGTGGGCGGGAAGGTGACTGTGCACACCGCGGTCGGTGAGGCGCTGCGGTATACGGCGGGTCCGAAGCTGCTCGCGGCGAACCAGCGCGTCGCGATGCGCCGGGACTCCATCTTCGACCTCGCCTCGGTCACCAAGGTGTATACGGCCATCCTGCTGTTGCAGCAGGTCGACAAGGGCCGCGTCGACCTCGGCGCTCCGGTGCGTGACTACCTGCCCGCCTTCACCGGCACGGGCAAGGAGCAGATCACCGTCGAGATGCTGCTCACCCACACCAGCGGTCTTCCCGTCGGCGCCACGGTCACCGGCCTGCCCGACAACGCGGCCCGCTGGAACGCCGTGCTCGGCACGCCGCTGGTCTCCGGCGCGGTGCCGGGCAAGACGTTCCGCTATTCCAGCGTCGGGCTCATGGTCGCCGGCAAGATCGTCGAGAAGGTCACCGGCCAGCGGCTCGACCAGGCGCTCAAGACCAACCTGACCGGCCCGCTCGGTCTGCGCGACACCGGCTTCAACCCGAACAGCTGGCTGTCGGCCGCCGCGAAGGCCAGCCGACTGGTCGCGACCGACGCCCGCTCGTCCCGAGGGCTGCTCCGTGGCGTCGTCCACGACGACGTCGCCAACCACCTGGGTGGCATTGCCGGTCACGCCGGCATCTTCGCCTCCGCGACCGATCTCGCGGCCATCGGTCAGTTGCTCCTGAACGAGGGCGCCCACCAGGGCAAACGGATCCTCTCCGCGGCGACGGTGCGCCGGATGCTCACCAACCACAACGCCGGCAAACCGGCCATCGATCCCGAGCGCCCCAATCGGACCTCGGCGCACGGCCTCGGCGTCGTGCTCAACCAGAGCTGGTTCATGGGCAGGCTCGCCTCGGCCCGGACCTTCGGCCACACCGGATTCGCCGGCCCCTCGCTCCTGGTCGCGCCCGACCGCAAACTCGTCCTGGCGCTGCTCACCAACCGCGCGCACCCCAACTGGAGCTGGTCGAACCCCGACCCGGTCCGCGCCGCTGTCGGCGACCTGCTCGCCACGAAGGTCAACTGACCGGAAGGTGTGGACCATCGCGCCCCACCCTGACACGATACTTGCGCTAGTAGTGCAAATACTTCGTCCGTCCTGGTGGAGGATCGATGCACACATCTCGCCGGAGCCTGCTCTCCGTGGTGGCCGGGGTCGCCCTCGCGGCCAGCCTGTCCGTCGTCGCCGTGCCACGCGCCGCCGAAGCCGCCGCCACACCGACACACCGTCCAGTGATCTTCGTGCACGGCAGCGCGGGATCAGCGGCGCAGTTCGAGACCCAGGCCAAACGGCTGGCCAGCAACGGGTACCCGATCGACATCATCGAAGCCCACGAGTACGACTCCCCGAACATCGCGACGATCCTGCCCCAGGTGTACGCGGGACTCGACGCACGGATCTCCCGCCTGCTCGCGGCCACCGGCGCGGACCGGGTCGACCTCGTCGCGCACTCACTGGGCACCTTCGTCTCGCAGGGCTACCTCAACAGCTCGCCGGAGCGCGCCGTCCGGGTCGCGCACTACGTCAACCTGGACGGGCGCACCGCGACCTCCCCGCCGGGTGGTGTGCCCACGCTCGCCATCTGGGGCGAGGGTGACCCGGCCCGCGCCGTCGCCGGCTCGACGAACGTGCACCTGCCGGACCAGTCGCACACCCAGACCGTGTCCTCGGCGGAGTCGTTCACCGAGATCTTCGGCTTCCTCCGGGGCCACGCGCCTCACACGACGCGGATCGTGCCGCAACTCTTCGGCGCCGCCCGGGTCTCCGGCCGCGCCGTGCTCTTCCCGAGCAACGTCGGTGTCACCGGTGCGATCCTCGAGGTCTACCCGGTCAGCCCACTGACCGGCGGCCGACTGTCACACCGGCCCGCGCATCGGCTGTCGCTCGGCGTCGACGGCTCGTTCGGCCCCCTCCCGGTGCTCGCCACGGCACGCTACGAGTTCGCCATCGTGCGCCCGGGCGCCGCGACGCACCACTTCTACTTCCAGCCGTTCCTCCGCTCGGACTCGTTCCTGCGCCTGGCGACCAGCGAGCCGGGCGACGGCCTCAGCGGTCTGGTCGAGACCAGCGACCGGCACACGGCGCTCACGATCCAGCGGCAGAAGGAGTGGTGGGGCGACCAGGGCGACGCCGGCGACCACCTCTGGATCAACGGCAGGGACGTCCTGAACGCGGCGAACACGCCACGCGCCAAGCGGACGATCGGCATCTTCGCCTTCGACGACGGCAGCGACGGCGTCACCGACCTGTCGGCCCCGCTGCCGGAGTTCTTCAGCCAGACCTTCATCACCGGCATGGACGTCTTCATCCCGGCGACGCCGGCACACCTCGGCCTGGTACGCATCACCGTGGGCCAGCGCGGCGGCGGCCACGAGGTGATCAACGTGCCCAACTGGAGATCGAGCACCGACCGGGTGACGGTCAGCGTGGACGACTTCTGAGCGCACCTCGCGGACGGCCCGGCCACCTCAGGTCGAGACGGTGGCCGGGACCCGCACTCGTCAGACGGTCGCCGGGACCCGCTCGCGCACTCGTCGCCCGACGGCGAAGCCGATCAGCCCCAGGATCAACCCGACGACCGCCAGAGCGACACCCACCCGGGCCGGCGCGAGGTAGCCGAATCCGGCGGCGATGGCGACGCTGCCCAGTGCGGCGCCCAGGCTGTTCGCGATGTTCATGGCCGACTGGTTGACCGCCGCGCCCATCAGTTGCGCTCCCGGGGCGACGGTGATCAGAAGTGCCTGCAGGACCGGACCGAGATACAGGCTGGTCGCCCCGACCAGGAACGCGCCCACGAACAGGCCCACGCTCGTCGACGCCACGAGGCTGAACACGGCGATGCTCACGATCATCGCCACGAAGCCGATGACCATGCTCCGCTGGAGGTCGCGGTCCGCCAGCCAGCCGCCCAGGGCGTTGCCGACGGTCATCCCCAGACCGACCGCGACCAACGTCCACGGCACCGTCGCGGCGGAGAGACCGGCGACGTCGGTGGTGACCGGTGCGATGTAGGTGTTCACCGCGAAGAAGCCGGCGAAGCCGACAGCGCCGGTCGCGGCGACCAGCCAGACCTGCGAGGTCCGCAGCGCCCGCAACTCGGCGGCCGGCGAGCCGTCGACCGCCGCGGCGACCTCCGGAACGACCGCCAGCACCGCCAGCAGGGTGAGCAGAAAGAAACCGGCGATGACCAGGTACGCCACCCGCCAGTCGACCGTCTGCCCGAGCCGCGTGATGAGCGGTACGCCGACCAGGTTGCTCACGGTCAGACCGCCGAGCACTGTGGCGAAACCACGGGCCTCGTTACCGGGGCCCATCAGGGTCGCCGCGAGCAGACCGGCCGCACCGAAGTACGCGCCGTGCGGCAGCGCCGCCACGAACCGGGCCACCAGCACCAGATCGAAGGTGGGGGCGAGCGCGGACGCGACAGTGCCGACGGCGAACATCACGAGCAGCCCGAGGACGAGCTTCTTGCGGGGCAGGCGCGCGCTCAACGCGGCGATCAGCGGCGCGCCGACGACCACACCGAGCGCGTACGCGGTGATCATCCAGCCCGCCTGGGCGACGGCGTCCGACGACGACCGCGCGTACTCGTGCGGGAGCAGACCGCGGGCGATGTCGGGCAGCAGCCCCATCGCCACGAACTCGGTCAGGCCGACCGCGACGCCGCCCAGTGCCAGAGCGGCAAGCGCCGCCAGCCGTCGACCTCTACTCAACTCGATCACCGAAAAAATTTAGCAACAGCGTTGCGTAATAGGGTGGTGAGATGACTCGCGTCACTGCCGACGTCACGTTCCTCCGCGGCTACAACCAGGCTCTCGTGATGGCGGTGGGGCGCACGGCTCGCACGTTCGAGCGCGCGACAGTGGTCGAGGCGACCGGCCTGACACCACAGGCGGTCTCCAAGGTCATCGCCCGGCTGACCGCCGACGGCCTGATCCGCCCCGCCGGCGTCCGGCGTCCGGGCATCGGCAAGCCCGCTGTCGTCTACGAACTCGTCCCGGACAGCCGGTACGCGATCGGCGCCCACGTGGCCCGACGCACGCTGCGGCTCGTCCTGGTCGACCTGGCCGGCACCGTGCACCACTCGGCGGTCAGCCCGCTGCCCCGCGACTTCACCCCGGGGCAACTCCTCGACGCCCTGAGCACCGGCATCGACACGATGGCCGGCATCGGCGACCTGCGGGGCCGACTCACCGGGCTGGGCATCGGCATGATCGGCCCACTCGACCACGCCAACGGCCTGGTCCGGGACGCCCACGGCCTGCGGCACTGGCACGACGTACCGCTGCGCGAGATCGCCGAGAAACACCTCGGTCTCCCCGTCCACCTGGACAAGGACGTCACCGCGGGGATCACGGCGGAGGCCTGGCGGCACGGCGCGGCGTTCGGCGACGCGGCCCTCATCATGGTCGAGTCGGGCATCGGCGGAGGCTTCTGGCTGGGCGGAGCGGCCCATCGGGGGGCACACACCAACGCGGGCGAGTTCGGCCACACTGTCGTCGACCTGACCGGGCCCCTCTGCGTCTGTGGCCGGCACGGGTGCCTGGAGATCGTGCACCACCGCGCCGTCGAGGCCGGCGACATCGCACACGCCGCCCGCGTGCTGGCCGTCGGCGTCGTCAACCTGCTCCAGACCCTCGACCTCGCTCACGTGGTGCTGACCGGCGCGGACCTCCTGCGGCATCCGCAGACCTATCTCGCGGCGGTCACCGAGGCAGTCGGGGCAGACACCCTGCGCGCGGACTGGCTCAGCACCAGGGTGGCCCTGTCCAGCCTCGGCGCGGACGTGATCGCCGCGGGCGCCGCCATGCAGGTCCTCGACCAGCACTACGGCATCCCGGAGCTGGCCCAATCTGTGATCGTTGGCAGCTGAGCAACTCGACACGCCAAGCGACGCCCTGCTGAGCTGCCACCGATCGCCCTGAGGTCAGATCGCGGCGGGTGGTGACGACCGGGACTCGCCGCGTCGCTACGCCACCACGGCGTCGGTGCCCGTATGAGTGCATCCGCTGGCTGGGCTCTCGCTGTCCGCGATGACCTCGTCGAGCCGCTTGCGCGCCTGCTGGAGTTGGGTGATCTGCCGATCGATGCGGTCGCGTTCGGCGCGGAGCAGTGCCCGCGACTGCGGTGTGTTGACCTTCGCGTCGACGCAGGGCAACAGGTCCAGGATGGTTCGGCTGGACAGGCCGGCCGCGTACAGCATCTGGATCAGATAGACCCGGTCCATCGCGTCGTCGAGGTAGTGGCGCTGACCGCCACTGCTGCGTGCGGCAGTCAGGAGGCCCTGCTCCTCGTAGTAGCGCAGGGCTCGTACCGACACCCCGGTCTTCGTGGCGAGTTCCCCGATCCGCATCGACCCCTCCCCCAGGCCGGTGACGTCAGCCACACAGCCTTCTTCCTCACGCGAGCGTCAGGTTCACCGTAGCTCGCACGCCGATTTCTGCACGGCGGCGGTGCGGTCTCTCACTGGCAGACGCGCCACTCGCCGTCCTCCTTGACCAGCGCCACCCCCTGCCGTCATGGCCCGGAGGGTAGGGCTGCCGCGCCAGCGGCGAGAGCCCGCCGGGCGCCCGGGGGTTCAGCCTCCGGAGGCGGACGGCCCCGGCGTCGGCACGCCACCGGCGACCGCACGGGCGGGCGGCGCCGACGCCGGGGCCGGTCGCAGATCCGCGGGTACGGGCAGCGCGCTGCCCTTGATGAACTGGCCCCAACTGGTGTTCCAGGCCGTCCAGCCGTTGCCCGACTGGAGCCGGACCTCGGTGCCGGTGAAGGTGACCAGGTCACCGACCCGGGTGACGCCCATCAACCAGTCGGCGTTGGCCGCCGAGATGTTCGTGCAGCCGTGCGAGACGTTGCGGTGTCCCTGATCCGACACCGACCAGGGTGCCCCGTGGATGAACTCGCCGCCCCAGGTGAGCCGTTGCGCGTCCTCGACGTTCACCACGTAGCCGCCGTTCGGCTCGCCGCGCGTGTCGAACGTGGTGTACTGGTGCTTCTCCATGATCACCATCTTGCCGCTGGACGTGGGGGTGCTGCGCTTGCCCAGGCTGACCGGGATCCTGCGGATCAGCTTGCCGTCCCGTAGCACGCGCATCTGCTTGGTGGCGTTGTCGACTTCGAGCGACACCTGCCGTCCGATCCGGGACGTCGCGGTGCGGTCGGCGTCACCGACGTGGCTCTTCCCGATCGGCAGACCCGTCAGGCCCGCCCGGACACTGATCGTCGTGCCGGGTCGCCAGAAGTCGGGAGCGCGGTAGTAGACCTGACTGCCGTCGTCCACCCAGGACCAGGCACCCGGCTGCGGCGGGCTCGTGGTGACGAACAACCGACGTTGCACGTCGGCGCGGGCGGACCTGGCGATGGGCGGATCGAAACCGATGGTCACCGGCATCGCGGTGCCGTACGTCTGCTTGTCGGCGAAGTACAGCGTGCTGCTCACCTGCGGCTTCGTCGACGCCGCCGCGGTGGTGAAGCTGCTGGTGCGGGTGGTGGTCCGCCCGGAGTCGCCGGTGGCGGTCACCGACGCGGTGTACGTGTGCTGCGGGCGCAACGGGGCGCTCGGTACCCAGGCCGAGCCGTCCTCGCGTGGCTCCGCCCCGACCGTCGTGCCCGCCTCGTCGACGATGCGCACGGCGGTGATCTTTCCACCCGTGACGAGCGGAACCACCTCGGCGCTGAGCGGCACGTTCCGGGAGAGATCGGCCGGCGTGACGGTCAGTTCGGGCGAGGGCACCACCTGCTCGGCGGGACGTACGGCGGCCTTTCGCTCGGTGGTGCACCCACCGAGGACCAGCGGTGCCGCCGCGACGGCCACCGCGACGAGCGCCATACGCCTCCGTAAAACCATCGAACGTCCCCCGGCTTCCGTGTGCTCCGTGGCGGCAATTCTCTCCGCGTCGACGGCACCCCGCGCTGTTTCCGGAAACCACGCAACGAAGGTGGGAACGTTCGGCACGGCACGCGGTCCAGGTCCGACCGTTGCGCTTTCCTTTCGTGATCCGCGGGGCATCGAAGTGTGATGCTGCCATGGAATGCTGGCCGACATGCGCAGAAGACGACGTTCATGGATTCTGCTACCGCTGCCCCTCCTCCTCCTGACCGCCTGCTCGCCAGCGGAGCAGCCGATTGTCGCTCTCGCCGTGCAGGACGGCCGGCCGGTCGGCGTGCTGGTCACCTGTTACGACCGTGACGCCAATATCCGCGTGTTCGAGAACGGCCATGAGGGTGAACCGGGCAAACGGTCACTGATCCGATGGAGCATCGGCGGCCCGCCCGCGAGCGAGGTCGTCGAGGTCACCCTGCTGGGTCAGCCACCGGAGGGCTGGGAGGTCGACGAGCCGGTCGACGTCCCCGGGTCCGAGCCCGGCGCCGAGGTGGACGTCGAGTTGCTCACCGAACTTCGCCCCGGAGTCACCTACACCCTCGACGGGGCAAGCCGCCCTGAGGCCCTCTCGGTGGACTTCACCCTCGCGGACCTGCCACGGATCGGCCCGGACCAGGTGTTGGCACCGGACGGACACAACTCGACGAAGGTCATCCCACGGGAGACCTTCCTGCGCAAGGCACGCGAGCGCTGCTGACCCGACACGGCCAACCATTCAAGAAGTGGAGTGGCGCCACAGTCGCCGATTACGGTTTTTGGAGAGAAATCAGAGAATTGAGATCGAGCCGATATCACGGCGACTCCACAAAGCTGACCAGGCAATCGCTGAGCGCTATTTAAGGGAGAATTAATCGTTCCAACTGGAAGCGGGTAGGGGGTCCACTCGTATTCTTCCCTCTCGGAAGAAAGGTGCGCCCCCGTTGATAAATCTCCGTTCCACCCCTCGACACCGTCGTTCCGTCACCGCCCTGCTGCTGGTGAGCCTGGCGCTGGCCGGCGGATGCAAGGAGGCGCCGGCAAGCCCCGGCGCGTCCGGACCGTCCAGCGACACCGGCATCGGCTCGTCCGGCCCGGACGCGCCGACGGCCACCGCCCCTGGCGACCCGTCGGCCACGCCGAGCGCCCCGGGCACCTCGGCCACCCCGTCCGCGCCGGGCAAGCCCGGAACGCCGGCGACCAGCGCCGCCCCGCCCACCGCATCCGGCGGCTGGATCACCATCGACGCTGGCGCGCAGGCCGCCGCGACGAAGGCGTTCTTCGCGCGCAAGCCCAAGCCGGTGACCGGCAACCCGGTCAAGGTGCCCGAATTCAACGTCGGCTGTACGACCAGCCACCACAACAGCGACGACCCGATCGTGCTGCCGAAGCTGGTGGGTGGCTCGCACAACCACACCTTCTGGGGCAACAAGTCGACCGACGCCAACTCGACAGCCGAATCGCTGCGGGCGTCCAAGGCGACCACCTGCAACTCGCCGGACGACCAGTCCGCCTACTGGGTGCCGACGATGTACCAGAACGGCAAGGTCGTGGACCCGAAGGAGGTGACCGTCTACTACGGTTCCCGCCTGAAGGACCCGAGCAAGACCCAGCCCTTCCCGTTCGGCCTGCGAATGATCACCGGTAACGCCAAGACCCAGGTCGACACCCCGGACAAGCAGGGCAACCACTTCTGGTGCGCCGGCATCGGCGGCGAGATCGGCCGCAGCGCCGACAAGACGTTCCCGGTCTGCGCCAAGACCGCGAACATCGTCCGGCAGATCACCTTCCCGGACTGCTGGGACGGCAAGCACCTGGACAGCCCCGACCACAAGGCGCACATGGCCAACGGGGACCACACCGGGGCGTGCCCGAAGAGCCACCCGGTGCCCGTCCCGTCGGTGTCCTTCGTGATCTCGTACCCGTTGAGCGCGAACACGGACGGCATCACCCTCGCGTCCGGCACGTCGTTCTCCATGCACGCGGACTTCTTCAACGCGTGGAAGGACGAGGCGCTCGCCGCACGGGTGCGCAACTGCCTCGACCAGGGCGTCAAGTGCAACTCGGCGGGCAACTTCTAGAGCGGACGGTCGATCTGAGCTGGCCCACG
>NZ_JBEZEH010000227.1:0-11115 GCF_040648775.1 Micromonospora sp. NPDC049089 | reverse complement strand
GCGCGCTCAGCGCGTGCGGCTCCGGCGGCGACGACGAGGCCGCGTCCGGCCCGGCCAAGCTGCGTTTCCTCAGCCTCGCCTGGCAGAAGGAGTCGCTCCAGGTCAACAAGGACCTGGTCGCCAAGTGGAACGCCGAGCACCCGGACATCCAGGTCGAGTACGTCCAGGGTGACTGGAACTCGGTGCACGACCAGTTGCTCACCTCCTTCGAGGGCGGCGACGCGCCGGACATCGTGCACTACGAGGCGTCCTCGATCGGGGAGTTCAGCAAGCAGGGCTACCTGGCCGACCTCTCCGACCTGGTCTCCGACGACCTGAAGGGGCAGATCGACAAGGGCATCTGGGACACCGCCACCGTCGACGGCAAGGTCACCGGCGTGCCGTTCCTGCTGGAGTCGCAGGTCGTCATCGCCAACAAGAAGCTGCTCGACGCCGCAGGTGTCGCGGTGCCGCCGGCCGACGGCGGCTGGACCTGGGACGAGTTCCAGAGCAACGCGCAGAAGCTCACCAAGCCCGGCCAGTACGGCGCGGCGTGGGCGTTGAAGTCGCCGACCAACCGGGTGCTCAACCTGGCGCTCAACTACGACGGCAAGTTCTTCTACGGCGACGGTGGGCGCACCGAGGTCAAGGTCGGCGACGCGGAGAAGGAGATCCCGAAGCGGATCCACGACATGCTCTACACCGCCAAGTCCGCCTCCCCGGAGGCGCTCGGCATGAGCGGCGCGGACACCCTGCCCGGCTTCTTCGGCGGGAAGTACGCGATGCTGCCCGGCTCGGTGTCGCTGCGCCAGCAGATGGTCGAGCAGGCGCCGGCCGGCTTCGAGTGGGTCACCCTGCCTCCGATCAAGGGACTCTCCACCAAGCAGGCCGCCAACCCGCAGACGCTGTCGATCTCCGAGGACAGCAAGCACAAGAAGCAGGCCGCGCAGTTCCTGGAGTACTTCCTCAACCCGACGAACATGGCCGCCCTGGCCAAGGGCGACTGGCTGGTGCCGACCGGCAAGCAGGCCAACGAGCAACTGGTCAAGCTCACCGACGGCAAGCAGGGCTGGGACGTCGCCGCGGACAGCGCGGCGGACCTGACCGTCGCCCCGTTCCAGCAGGCCGACGGCTACCCGGAGTGGAAGACCAAGTACGCCACCCCGGCCCTCCAGCAGTACTTCGCCAACAAGATCACCCTCGATCAGCTCGGCACGCAGCTGGTCGACGGTGGCAAGCAGGTTCTGAGGTAACGACATGTCACTCTTGCTCGACACATCGGTTGGTTGCCTGGTCGGCGCCGCTGTCGGAGACGCCCTGGGTGGCGCCACCGAGACGGCGCTGCCCGAGCAGATCCGTTCCCGCTTCGGCGGCTGGGTAGAGGGCATCGTGCCCCCGTACCACGCCGACTGGGCCACCGCGCGACCCCTCGCGCCCTACCACAAGGGCGACGGGCACCTCACCGACGACACGTTGATGACCCACGCCCTGGTCCGCGCGTACGCGGCCAAACGGGACCACCTCGATGCCTTCGACGTGGTGGACCTGCTGGTTCCCGACCTGATCGAGCGGGTGGTGTACATCCCCGACCTGGAGCGCGACGGGGTGACCTTCCACCGGCTCGCCGCCGCCGAACGGTGGCTGGTCACCCGACTGCACCACGCCCACGCGGACCCCCGCGAGGCCGGGGTCGGCAACATCGTCAACTGTGGCGCAGCGATGTACATGGCACCGGTCGGCATCGTCAACGCGGGCGACCCGGCCGGGGCGTACGCCGAGGCGGTGGAGATCGCCGGCGCGCACCAGCACAGCTACGGGCGGGAGGCCGCCGCCGTGTTCGCGGCCTCGGTCGCGGCGGCCGCGACCCCCGGCGCGAGCGTCGAGGACGTCGTCGCGGCGGCGCTGGACCTGGCCCGCGACGGCACCCGCGCGGCCATCGACGCGGTGGTCAAGGAGGCCCGCGGCCACAGCGACTGGAAACAGGCCATCCCGGCGCTGCGGGCCGCGGTCGCCCCCTACGACACGGTGGGGGAGGAGTACCGCAGCCCCGGCCTCGGCGCGCGGCGGCCCAGTCGCCTGCACGCCATCGAGGAGTTGCCGGTGGCTCTCGGCATGCTCGTGGTGGCGGGCGGCGACTTCCGGGCCGCGGTGCTCGGCTCGGTCAACTACGGCCGGGACGCCGACTCCACCGCCACCATGGCCGCCGCCATCGCCGGGGCGCTCGGTGGCGCCGACGCGGTGCCGGCGGAATGGTCCGACGTGGTCGCCACCGCCTCCAAGACCGACCTGGTGGAACCGGCCCGGGTCCTCGCGACGGTGGCCGGCGAGGTCTTCGAGCGCGACCAGGCCCGCTTCGCCCGCCGGGCGGAGCGGTTCGCCGGGCTGGCCGCCGGTGCCACCCGGGGGGTTGGGGGCGAGACCCGGTGAGGATCACCTGGGTTCAGCCGGAGGACCTGCTGCCGCACGAGCTTGCTGCCAGCCGGGACGAGGGACGTGACGTCGCCGCGATCGCTCAGCGGTGGACGGCGGCTGGCGGGGACCTGACGCCACCGGTCAGCGGGGCGTCGATGAACCCGGCGTCGCCGGAGCTGCGGGCCCTCGCCACGGAGCTGCTGGACGCCGCCGACGCGGTGCCCGCCGTCGACACCACTGACGAGGCCGACGACCTGACCTCGCTGCGGGCCGGGTGGCCGACCACCTGGCCGCTGCCGACAGAGGCGGCGTACGACCGGCTGCACGGCGGGTGGCTCGGCCGGGCGGTCGGATGCCTGCTCGGCAAGCCGGTGGAGAAGATCCCCCGCGAGGGCATCCGGGAGATCCTCACCGCTACCGACCGGTGGCCACTGCGCGACTGGTTCACCGCGAAAGGGCTCCCGGCCGACGTGGCCGCCCGCTGGCCGTGGAACCGACGCAGCGCGCCGACCAGCCTCGCCGAGAACATCGACGGGATGCCCGAGGACGACGACCTGAACTACGCGTTGCTGGCCCTGCGCGTGCTGGAGACGCACGGTCGGGGCTTCACCAGCGCCGACGTGGCGCAGGCGTGGCTGGACTGGCTGCCCGGCGGGCGGGTCTTCACCGCCGAGCGGGTGGCCTACCGCAACCTGCTGCTCGGGTACCCGCCGCCGCAGAGCGCCCGCCGGCACAACCCGTTCCGGGAGTGGATCGGCGCGCAGATCCGCACCGACGTGTACGGCTGGGTCAACCCCGGCCGGCCGGACCGCGCCGCCGAACTGGCGGTACGCGACGCGACGGTCAGCCACGTCCGGGGAGGGGTGCACGGCGCGCTCTGGGCCGCGGCACTGTCGGCAGCCGCGCCGGTGGCCGACACCGTGGACGAGGTGCTGGACGCCGCCGAGGCGGTGCTGCCGCCGAACAGCCGGTTCGCCGCCACGGTCCGGGAGGCACGCGCCCTCGGCGCGGGCACCGACGACTGGGAACGCGTCGTCGACGAGCTGTACGCACGACACGGCCACCTGCACTGGGTGCACGTCCGCAACAACGCGGCGCTGGTGGCCGCCGCCCTGGCGTACGGGCGGGGGGACCTGGAACGGTCGATCACCGCCGTGGTCAGTGGTGGCTGGGACACCGACTCGACCGGCGCGACGGTCGGCGCGGTGACCGGAGCGCTCACCGGCGCGTCCGGGTTGCCGCAGCGCTGGGTCGCCCCGCTGCGCAACCGGCTGGCCAGCAGCATCGCCGGCTTCGACGGGATCGGCTTCGACGAGCTGGCCGAGCGGACCCTCGCCCTGGCACGGCCGGCGACGGAAGGGAGCGTGGCATGAGCGCGCGGGTGGCGGTGGTGGGCAGCAGCAACCTGGACCTGGTGGTCACGGCGTCGCGGCTGCCCCGCCCCGGTGAGACGGTGCTCGGCGAGAACTTTCGGACCGTACCCGGCGGCAAGGGCGCCAACCAGGCCGTCGCCGCCGCCCGGGCCGGTGCGGCCTGCGACTTCGTGGGAGCGGTGGGCGACGACGAGTTCGGTACCCGGATGCGGGCGAGTCTCGTCGACGCCGGCGTGGACGTCCGTGGTCTGCGGACCGCAGCCGGCCCCTCCGGTGTCGCGTTGATCGCCGTCGACCGGGACGCGGAGAACTTCATCCTGGTCGCGCCCGGCGCCAACGGAACGCTGACCGAGCTGGACGCGGACGACCGGGCGACGATCGCGGCGGCCGACGTGCTGCTGCTGCAACTGGAGGTGCCGCTGAGCGCCGTGCTCCAGGCGGCGAGCTGGGCCCGGGCCGACGGCACCACACTGGTGCTGAACGCCGCGCCCGCCGCCGCGCTGCCCGCCGCCCTGCTCGACCTGGTTGACGTGCTGGTGGTCAACGAGCACGAGGCGGCGGTCGTTGCCGAGGTCGCCTCCGACGAACCGCCGGTGCTGCTCGACGCCCTGCTGAAGCTGGTGCCCCGGGTGGTGCTCACCCTCGGCGCGCGTGGGGCCGCGTACGCCGATCGACACGGCCTGCGTCTCGCGGTCCCGGCGCCGCAGATCGACGCTGTGGACACCACCGCCGCCGGTGACGCGTTCACCGGCGCGCTCGCCGTGAGCTGGGCCGAACGCGGCGGCGCCAGCAGCGAGGACACCGTCACCGCCAGCCTGCGCTGGGCCTGCGCCGCCGGCGCGGCCTGTGCCCAGCGGCCCGGAGCGTCCACCGCCCTGCCCGACCGGCCGGCCATCGACGCCCTCTACGACGCGACCTACCGAGGTGCACCGTGAGCTTCAACCCGTACGTCCCGCGCCCGATCGACCGGCCGACCGAGGTGCCGTTGGGCGGGCACGCCGACCTGAGCACCCTGGACGAGGCGAAGATCTTCGCCGCCCCCGCCGACCCGGCCGACTGGCCGGCCTGGCGGGAACAGATCGCCCGGTGGCGGGTCGACGCCCGGGACCGGATCGGCTACGTCGGCGAGCACTACGACGAGATCGCCGGTGACTGCTTCAGCGTCTGCCTGGCCTGGCTCTGGGACGAGACGCTCTACGACCACGAACGCGGCGTCTTCACCGTCGACGAGTTCCTCGACGCGGCCGGGCGGGACTTCGGCGGCTTCGACGGGGTGGTGCTCTGGCACGCGTACCCGGTCATCGGCCTGGACGACCGTAACCAGTTCGACTGGTACCGGGACGTGCCGGAGCTACCTGATGTGGTGCGCGCGTTCCAGCGGCGTGGGGTGCGGGTCTTCGTCGACTACAACCCGTGGGACACCGGCACCCGGCGCGAGGTGGGCAGTGATGCCGAGGAGGTCGCCACGCTGGCCGGCAAGCTCGGCGTCGACGGGGTCTTCCTGGACACCCTCAAGGAGGGCGCCGGGGAGCTGCGCACCGCGCTGGACGCGGTGCGCCCCGGCATGGTCCTGGAGGGCGAGAGCCGGGTGCCACTGGCCCGCATCGCCGACCACGCCATGTCCTGGGCGCAGTGGTTCGCCGACTCCGAGGTGCCCGGCGTGCTGCGGGCGAAGTGGTTCGAGCGACGGCACGTGCTGCACCACACCCGGCGCTGGCACCGCGACCACCTCGACGAGCTGCACTCCGCCTGGCTCAACGGCGTCGGCGTGCTGGTCTGGGAAAGCGTCTTCGGCGTCTGGGTCGGCTGGAACGAGCGCGACCGCGCGGTGCTGCGGGCGATGCGCCGGGTGCAGAGCAGCCACGCCGCGTGGTTGCGCGCCGAGGACTGGGTGCCGCTCGCCGACCACCCCGGCGACGGCCAGGTGTACGCGTCCCGCTGGACGCACGACGACGAGCCGCTGTGGACGGTGGTGAACCGGGGCGCGGACCACGACGGCCCGTGGCTGGTCACCGACCCGAGCGCTGGCCGACACTTCGTCGACCTGGTCACCGGTGCCGCGTTGACCGTCACCGAGACCGCCGACGGTCGACTGGCGGTGGGCGGCCCGCTCCCGGCCGGCGCGATCGCGGCCGTGGCGCGCGGACCCGCCTCCGCGCAGCGGCACGCGCCGCCGACCGGCGACCCGTCCTTCCCGGCCCGCGCGGCGGTGCGCGCCCGTACGCCGTGGGCGCCCTGCCTGCACGTGCCCCAGGGCCTGGTCGCCGTCGAGGGCGGCCGGCACGACCTGGTCGTCCGGCACCGGGTACGGGAGACCGGGCTGTACGGCGAAGCGCCCTACGTCGACGAGTGGAAGCCCTTGCCGCCCCGGCTGCACCACCCCGGCACGCTGCGGCGCAGTGTGCGGCTCGGCCGGTTCGCCATCGCCATGCACGAGGTCACCCACGGCGAGTACGCCGAGTTCCTGCGCGCCGCCGGCTACGTTCCGGTGCGCCCGGAGCGGTTCACCGCCGGCTCCGGTCCGGCCGACGCCCCGGTGACCGGGGTCGAGCTGGCCGACGCGCGGGCGTACGCCACGTGGGCCGGGCTGCGACTGCCCACCGAGGACGAGTGGCAGGTCGCCGCCGAGGCGGGGATGCTCGTACGGCGGGAACCGCTGGTGTGGAACCTGACCGAGAGCGAGCACTCCGACGGTCGTACCCGCTTCGCCATCCTCAAGGGCGGCGCCCAGTACCGGGCGGAGGGCTCCGACTGGTACCTCGACGGCGGCCCGCAACCGGCGGACGTGTCGGTGAAGCTGCTGCTCACCGGTGCCGGCCTCGCCCGCTCGGAACAGGTCGGCTTCCGTTGTGCGGCCGACCTGCCGGAGGTGACCCGGTGACCGCGCCACTGGACGGCGTCAAGGTCGTCGACCTGGCCACCCTCTTCGCCGGGCCGCTCGCTGCGGCGTTCCTCGGTGACTTCGGCGCCGACGTGATCAAGGTGGAGCATCCGGCCAAGCCGGACCCGTCGCGGGGGCACGGCCCGGCCCGCGACGGTGTCGGGCTCTGGTGGAAGGTGCTCGGCCGCAACAAGCGCACCGTCACCCTCAACCTCTCCGACCCGGACGGCGCCGCGTTGCTGCGTCGACTGCTCGCCGACGCCGACGTGCTGGTGGAGAACTTCCGCCCCGGAACACTGGAGCGGTGGGGGCTCGGGCCGGCCGAGCTGCACGCCGTCAACCCCCGGCTGGTGATCACCCGGATCAGTGGGTTCGGGCAGGTCGGCCCGTACGCCCGCCGGCCCGGCTTCGGCACCCTCGCCGAGGCGATGAGCGGTTTCGCCGCGGCCACCGGGGAACCGGACGGGCCGCCCACGCTGCCCCCGTTCGGGCTGGCCGACTCGGTGAGCGCGCTCGCCGCCGCATACGCGGTGATGCTTGCCCTGCGGGCCCGCGACGCCACCGGCGCCGGGCAGGTGGTCGACCTCGCCATCATCGAGCCGATCATGGCGATGCTCGGGCCGCAGGTCACCTGGTACGACCAGCTCGGCTATATCCAGCCCCGGCTGGGCAACCGGTCCAACAACAACGCCCCGCGCAACACCTACCGCTGCGCCGACGGGCGCTGGGTGGCGGTCTCCACCAGCGCGCAGAGCATCGCCGAGCGGGTGCTGCGACTGGTCGGCCGCGGCGAGCTGATCGACGAGCCGTGGTTCGCCACCGGCAGCGGGCGGGCCGCCCACGCCGACGAGTTGGACGCGGCGGTGAGCGCCTGGGTGTCGCAACGGGACCGCGACGAGGTGGTGGCCGCGTTCGAGGAGGCCCAGGCCGCGGTCGCCCCCGTCTACGACGTGCGCGACATCCTCGCCGACCCGCAGTACGCCGCGCTGGGCACCGTGCGCACCGTGCCGGACGAGGAGCTGGGCGAGGTGCGGATGCAGAACGTGCCGTTCCGCCTGACCGAGACGCCCGGCGAGATCCGGCACGCCGGCCGGCGGCACGGCCAGGACACCGACACGGTCTTCGGCGCGCTCGGCCTGAGCGCCGAGGAGTTGGCCGCGCTGCGCGAGCGGGGGGTGCTCTGATGCTGTTGAGCTGGCTCTACGTACCCGGCGACCGCCCGGACCGGTTCGCCAAGGCGGTCGCCTCCGGTGCCGACGCGGTCATCCTCGACCTGGAGGACGCCGTGGTCGCCGGACGCAAGGCGTACGCCCGGGACGCCGTCGCCGAGTTCCTCACCGAGGCGCACCCGGTGCCCGTGCAGGTCCGGGTCAACGAGCTGACCGGCCCGGACCTCGATGCCGACCTGGCGGCGGTGGCCGGCCGGCCCGGGTTGGCCGGACTGCGGCTGCCGAAGGTCGAGTCGGCCGCGACGCTGGCGGCCCTCGCCGAGCGGGTCGACGTGCCCCTGCACCCGCTGATCGAGTCGGCGGCCGGGCTGGAGGCCGCGTACCCGATCGCCGCCGCTCACCCGGCGGTGGCCTCGATCGGGCTCGGTGAGGCCGACCTGCGCTCGGATCTGGGGGTGAGCGACGACGACGGGCTGCTCTGGGCGCGCGGCCGGGTGGTGGTCGCGGCCCGCGCGGCCGGTCTGGCCCCGCCGGCCATGTCGGTGTACGCCGACGTCGTCGACCTCGCCGGTCTGGCCGCCTCCTGCGCGGCGGGCCGACGGCTCGGCTTCCTCGGCCGTGCGGCGATCCACCCACGCCAGCTCCCGGTGATCGTCGACGCGTTTCGCCCGGCCGATCGGGAGGTGGCGCGCGCCGCGGAGCTGCTGGCCGCCGTGGCGGACGCGCACCAGCGGGATTCGGGGACCGTGGTGCTGCCCGACGGCCGCTTCGCCGACCGGGCGATGGTGGCCGCCGCCCGGCGCGTCGTCGACCTCGCCGCCCGCTACGCCGCCTGAGCCGCGCCGGCTGTTCCTCCAAGACGTCGGTGCGGCTATCCGCCTGCCAGCGTCGGCTCCGCCCGACCGCCCACTGAGCGCGCGGCTACGCGGGGTCGAGGTGATCGAGCCGTTCGAGGTCGGCGGTGCCGGACCGAACCACGGCCGCCGCCAGCGCGATGGTCGCCGGCTGGGCCCCGCTCTGCTGCTCTGCGGTGGCGATCCGGACCGACTGTGCGAGATGCGCCCGCAGGTGCCCGGCGAGCAGGCGGTGAAACGGCTGCCCGTTGGCCGCCCGCAGCGCGGCCATCTCCTGCGCGGTGGCCATGCCCGGCATGTCGTGGCCCTCGTGCGGATTCGTGGTCGGGGCGGCGGCGTCGGCCAGTAGCCGGCGGGCGCGTTCCAGATCGGCGCGTCGGGTGGTGGCCACCTGGGTGGCCGTCTGCCGCCAGGCCGGGTCGGTGGTCCGCCCCGGCACCAGATCGAGGACGGGCAGCAGGCGTTCGGTCATCGCCACGGTCAGTTGCAGCCAGGCGACGTCGGTCGGGTTGAACGCCGTACCCGTGGGGGTCGGCGTGGTCGTCGCCGGTGGCGCGGCCACGGGTGGTGTGGCGGTGCTGACCGCGTCGCGTGGCCCGGGGCCGCAGCCGGCGACGAGCAGCACGGCGATGAGCACCGTGGAGGCTGCGGGCTGGCGCATCCGATCTCCCTTCCCAACCAGGGCGGCGGGCCCGGGTGACCGGACCCGCCGACGTGGTGTGGAGCTGTCGCTCAGATCGGTCGGCCGTCGTGACCGCACTTGATGACAGGACGGATGCAGTCCTGGACCCGGCGGGCCAACTCCGCGACCGGCCAGGCGTTGAAGAAGTCGCCGTGCATGGTGTAGCCCGGCCCGGAGGCCAGCCGGAACCGCGACGGATCGCCGGTGACCGGGTACCGCAGCACCTGACGCAACTTCGGCACGTGCACCGGGTGGGTGCTCGGGCAGGCCTGGTTCACCGGGTACGCCAGGTGGCTCTTGTGGTCCGGCGAGTCGAGGTCACGGCCGTTCCAGCACTGCGGGAAGTCCAGGTACGACTCCAGCATCGTGCCCGACGGGCAGTTGACGAAGTCCTTCGACGGCGGCACGTGCCCGGCGTGCAGGCAGGACCAGCGGGCGATGCTGTCGTTCGGCCCGGTGGCCTTCGCGTTGCCGGCGACGAGCCGCAACCCCTGCGGGAACGGCTGGGTGTTCGCGACGACGTCGGCGCGTACGCCCTCGCCCAGGTAGTAGAACGTGGCGATCGCCGGCTCCACCGCGACGTTGTCCCGGTACAGGGTCGGCACCCAGTACGACGAGACGTCCACCTGCGGGTTGCAGGTGGTGGGCGAGCTGACCAGGTCGGGGAGGGTGGTCCTGGCATTCGTCACAGTGCTGCCGAAGAAGCTATGCATGTGCGACGCCCCGGGCAGCCCGGGGAAGACGATCGGGTCGTCCGGCAGCCGGTGGCTGTAGGTGCAGTCGGCGGGGAACTCGGCGACCCGGATGGCGTTGGCGCCGAAGTCAGCGCCGGCTTGGCCGGGGGCGGCGTCGGCCCGGTTGGTGGTGGACACCAGGTACGTGCCGAGTAGCACCAGCAGGGCGCCGATCGCCGTGGCGAGGCGCAGTCGGCGGGGGATGCCGGAGAGGGGTGCGGCCCTGTCCATCGTGACTCCTGTCGGGGGACGGGTCAGGGACAGCTCCGGCGCCGCCGCCGAAGGCATCGGAGTTGTGCCTGGCCAGACTGGGTGGTGGCCGGTTGGGCCGGGTGCGAGAGAGCGCTCTCACTGCTCCCAGCCTCACGCTGAAGTCGACAATTGTCAATACGTGCCGCAGATGGTGGAAAGACGACGAAGGGCCGGACCCTCGTGGGGGTCCGGCCCTTCGGTGTGTGTGCGTGGTGTGCTGGTGTGGGTCAGCTGGTGGCGTAGCCGCGGGTGGCGATCCAGTCGGCGAGGTGCTCGACGCTGATCTGGTAGGCGGCCTGGTTGGGGTCGGCGGAGTCGGCGATGGTGACGGTGCTGCCGTTGTCTCGGTAGCCGACGACGCTGATGTAGTGCCCGCCCTCGTAGGAGTGGCTCACACCGTTGGTGTCGGTGCTGGTCCCGGCGATGTTCGCGACCACGGCCCTACCGTCGTCAACCGTGCGGACGATGTCGGCGCGCAGCTGATCGGTCTGCTTGGCATCGGCGTCGGGGGTGCTGATTTCCACGGACCGGTAGGCGTCGTTCTTACCGGTCTCCTTGTTCAGCACGGGGGTGATGTCGTTGATGGAGTTGGTGCCGGCCTCGGTGGTGCCCATCTCCTTGGCCATGTCATCAACGTTGATGTTCTTACCCTGCACACTCAGAGCGTTACGGGTCGCGGCGGGCCCGCAGTAGTAGAAGTTCGGCTGGGCCTCGTAGCGCACACCGAGCTCCCGCTCGCCGTGGCCCTTGCGGTCGGTCTGCGTCTGGGTGGCCGGCTT
>NZ_JBEZEH010000226.1:0-11268 GCF_040648775.1 Micromonospora sp. NPDC049089 | reverse complement strand
CAGCGCGGGGGCACTCACCCAGGCGGCTGGCAGCGCCCGATGGCGGCCGGAGCCACCACCGGGGCGTGCAGCGTCCCGGATCAGGCCGGGGCGACGGCGCGCGTACGGCGCATGGTCAGCACGTACTCGACCAGCGAGATCAGCACGTGCTTCGTCGACTCCCGGTTACGGGCGTCGCAGGCCACCACCGGCACGTCGCTCGAGATCGCCAAGGCGTCCCGGACGTCCTGCGGGTCGTGGTACTGCATCCCGTCGAAGCAGTTGATCGCCACCAGGTACGGCAGGCGTCGGTGCTCGAAGAAGTCGATCGCCGCGAAGCAGTCGGCCAGCCGGCGAGTGTCCACCAGCACGACCGCACCGATCGCACCCCGCACCAGTTCGTCCCACATGAACCAGAAACGGGTCTGACCCGGCGTACCGAACAGGTACAGGATCAGGTCACGGTCGATCGAGATCCGGCCGAAGTCCATGGCCACCGTGGTCGTCGTCTTGCCCGGCACCTGCCGGGTGTCGTAGACGCCCACGCCAGCGGAGGTCATGATGGCCTCGGTGGTCAGCGGCGTGATCTCCGAGACCGAGCCGACCAGCGTCGTCTTACCGACGCCGAATCCACCGGCGATAACGATCTTCGCCGACGTCACGCGGCCGCTCGGGTTCGGCGGGCGGTGCGACATGTCAGAGCCTGCGAAGTCCACTCAGCACCCTCTCCAGCAGTTCAGTGCCCACCGCGTCGTCGGAGTCGTCCAAAATGGTCGGCTCGTGGACCGCGACCAGGCCGTCCGTCGCCATGTCGGCGATGAGCACCCGGGCCACACCGAGCGGGAGCTGCATCCGCGCCGCGATCTCCGCGAGCGATTGCACGCGACCGTCACACAGCGCGGCGATGTACTGGTGTTCGCGGCCACCACCGTTGCCATTGGCAGCGGTACGGCCGCGCACCGTCGTCTCGACGAGCGCCTCCAGCGCGATGTCGAGCCGGGGACGGGTGCGACCACGGGTCACGGCGTATGGACGGACCAACGCTCCGGTTGGTTCGTCACGATCGGCCATCTCGCCGCTCACCTCCTTCGCACCCGTTACCGGCTCCCACCGGTGAAACCCGTCGTTGTCGTTGTTGAAGTCGTGCCGACCTCACGATCGGCGAGACGTCAGCCCAGCATGCCCGCAGCCGCACGCGGCTGCGGGGTCAGCGCGTCGCCCACCCGGTCGACCAGCAGCGCCATCTCGTAGCCAACCTGGCCCACGTCGGAGCTGCGGGCTGCCAGCACGGCGAAGGACGAGCCGTCGGAGATGGACATCAGGAACAGGAAGCCATTGTCCATCTCCACGACGGTCTGCAACACCGCGCCTCCCTCGAAGCAGCGTGCTGCCCCCTGGGTCAGGCTGACCAGACCCGACGAGATCGCGGCGAGCTGGTCTGCCCGGTCGCGCGGCAGATCCCGTGACGACGCGAGGAGTAGGCCGTCCGCCGATACGGCGACCGCATGCGCGACGCCCGGCACCCGGTCGGCGAAGTTGGCCAGCAGCCAACCAAGATCCTGCGTAGTTGTCATCCTTCTTGCTCCTTCTGCCCGCTCCCGGCCACCGGGCCTGAGCCAGACTGCGAGGATTGCCCTCCCGGAGTCGCCTCCGGGCTGGTCGGGTTGTCCGAGGTGCTACGCCCTCGCTGCACGCCCCGGTGGTAGGCGGAGAGCAGGCCACGAACCGCCTCCGGGGAGCGCCGCTGGACCGAGGTGGTGGGCTTCTCCACCGCGCCAGGTACCAGCTGCGCCATCGGCTTGCGCTTCGGCAGACCGGTCGTGGTGGTCTCGCTCACCGGCGCCGCGCCGGCCGCCGCGGAGGCAGCACGCCAGCCGTCGTCGGCGGCGGTCTGCCAGCCGTTGCTCTGCGATTGGGGCCGGCGGTTCGGCAGGCTCTCGGCGAGGCTGGGGCGGGTGCCCTCGTTCGCTGTGGAGCCGTTGTCCCGCGGCGCTCCTCCGACCGTCGGAGTGTCTGCCATCGGTGTGTTACCTGTCGTCCCGGGTGGTGTCTTGTGGACTGCCCGACCGGTGGCCTCGACCACGGCGAACTGCTGGGTCGCGGAGTCGCCGTTCGTCGCTGGCTGAGCGCCGGCCGCGGTCTCCTCGGAGCCCGGGCGACGGGTACGGAACCAGGCCGACTCGAGCTCCCGGAAGATCGGCAGCTCCATCGTCTCATCCGCGTACCGCTGACGGTTCTGCGCCTGCGGCTGCTGCGGCGTCGGCCGGGTCTGCGGAGCCGGCGCCGGAGCCGGCGCCGCTGCCGGGGTCGGCGCAGGAGCCGGAGGCTGGGCTGCGGCCGGCTGCTCGCCGGGTCGTGGCACCCGCGGCAGCTCCGTCGTCATGTCCAGCGCGGCGGCGAGCCGCTCGGGCACCGGCGGGGTGGCAGTGTCCCGGTCGCTGCCCGGCACTGGCGGCCAGGCCGGCGGCGCCGGGGCGTTGGGTGCCTGCGCGGGCGGGGCGGACCGGGGCGCGAAGCCGCTGAACGACTGGCTGGAGGCCGGCGGCGCCGAGTACGGCTGGTTCGCGTACGGCTGACCGGACGCCGGCGAGGCCGAAACCGGCGACGCGGACACCGGCGGACCGGCGTACGGCTGCCCGGAGGCCGGAGCGGCGGACACCGGCGCGCCGCCGTACGGAGCACCCGAGTAGGGCTGCCCGGAGTACGGCTGGCCGGAGGCCGGCGAGGCGGAGACCGGGGCACCGGAGTAGGGCTGCGCGGAGACCGGCGGCGCCGAGTACGGGTGCGCCTCGGGGCTGCTCGGCAGCTGACGCGGAATGGTCGGCTGCTGGTCGGTGGTCGGGGTCTCGTCCCCGCCCCGGCGCTGCGGCAGCGGGTCGATGCCGTGGCCGTTGGCCGACCGGGGGGTGAACCCGTCGCCGCCGTTGACGCCGTTCGTCCCGGCCGCGCCGGTCAGGTCGGACCAGGCCGGCATCGACCGGTACGCGCCGCCGTTGGCGGGGGTGCCGGCACCGTTGCGCGTCGCGGGGTCGAACGGGCGACCGCCCAGGGTGACCTGGTTGCCGGACTCGCTCGGGCGAGGACCGTTGCCCAGCGCGGGCAGCGCGCCGAAGACCGGCGCGGGCCCACCGGACTGCGGACCACCGAACTGGGGAGCACCGGACTGCGGACCACCGAACTGGTGAGTACCGGCCGCCGGCAGCGCCGGAGGCTGCTGCACCCGACCGGAGAGCGCCCGGGGCACCAGCACCGAGGTGGGCAGGCTCACTTCGGCGACAGTGCCGCGATCGCTGCCGGGGCGCAACTCGACCCGGACACCGTGCCGCGACGCCAGTCGGGCGACCACGACCAGGCCCATCATCCGGGACACGGCCACGTCCACCTGAGGCGGCGTCGCGAGCCGCTCGTTGAGGTCGTGCAGCTGGTCGGCGCTGATGCCGATGCCGCGGTCCTCGACGTACAGCGAGGAGCGGTCGCCGACCCGGCGAGCCTCGACCATGACCTGCGAGTCGGGCGGGGAGAACGCGGTGGCGTTGTCGAACAGCTCGGCGACGAGGTGCACCAAGTCGTTGACCGCGTGCGCGGCGACCTCGATGTCACGGTCGATGACACCGAACTCGATCCGGGTGTAGTGCTCGACCTCGGACTGCGCGGCGCGTAGCACGTCGATGAGAGCGGCCGGCTCACGCTGCACACGGGTGGAGTCGGCACCGGCGAGCACCAGCAGGTTCTCGTCGTTACGGCGCATCCGGGTGGCCAGGTGGTCGAGCTGGAACAGCTCGGCCAGCCGGTCCGGGTCCTCCTCGCCGCGCTCCAGCCGGTCGAGGTGCCCGATGAGGCGGTCGACCAGGATCTGGGAACGACGGGCCAGGTTGACGAACATGGTCGCGACGGAGGCACGCAGTGCCGCCTGCTCGGCGGCCGTGCGGACGGCTTCCAGGTGGACGGCGTTGAACGCCTCGGTCACCTGGCCGAACTCGTCCTTGCTGCGCACCGGCAGCGGTTCAGCGATCTGGTTGGCCAGCTGCACCGGTGAGAGCTGCCCGACGACCTGCGGGTCGCGCAGACGGGCCACCGCCTGTGGCAGGCCGTACTGGGCCACGGAGAGCGCACCCTGCCGCAGCTCACGCAGTGAGCGGGCCATCGAGCGGGCCACCAGGTAGGCGAAGAGGATGGCCAGCAGCAGCATGCTGAGCAGCAGGCCGGTCTCCAGGAAGACCTGGCGCTGGACGTCCGAGCGGAGCGCGTCGGCCTGGTCGACCACTTCGCTGTCGAGCTTCACCTCGACGTTGCGGATCAGCTTGGCGTTGGCCGTCATGGCGGCTTCCCACTGGTCCGGGCCGAACGGCGCACCGCGCATGTTGCCGGTGGTGTTGCCGTCGATCCAGCCGGTGTAGTTCTGTGCCTGCCGACGGTCGCCGCCCGCGACCGTCTGGTCGTGGAACTTGGCGTCGTCCGGGGTGGCGACGGCCTTGAAGCTCTGCAGGGCCTGCTGCTGGCCGGTGTCACTGGCGACGTAGTCCCGACGCAGTGCGGGGGTCAGGCGCTGACCGCCCTTCACACCCAGCGCGCGGTGCACAACGACCCGGCGTACGGCGAGGAACTCCTTCTCCCGGGCGACCGCCGCGGCGGCGCGCATCCGGTCGCTCAGCTGGTTGTCACCGGCGAGCTGCGTGGACGAGTCGCGGATGGCGAGCAGGTCACTGATCAGCCCCTCGTACGCCTGCACGGTCTCGGTGAGCGCGAGCTTGCCGTTGAACACCTGGCTGCGGACGCCCGACAGGTCCTGAAGGTTCTGGTCGATGCTGTCGAGCAGACCTTCCAGGCTGCTCGGCAGGTCCTCGACCTCGGCCCGCTGCTGCCGGTAGGGGGCCGCTGCCTGGTCCACCCGGGAGTTCACCCGGTTGTAGGCCTCCTGGTACTGCGCCGTCGGCTGCGTTCCGTCCGCACCCAGCAGCAGTACGGCGGCGGTCCGCTCGTCCTGGAGGGTGTCGACCAGATCACCTGAATAGCTCGACAGATTCGCCAGGTCGCCAGCTCGGTTGGCATTGTTGAGCGTCTCCACGTGGTCGATGAGACCACTGGTGCCCACCACGACCGTGGCGATGGTCGGCACGATCATGATGAGACCGAGCTTGGACCAGATCGGCATGTCCCGGAGCCGGCTGGCCGGCCGGCGCAGCCGCGACAGGAAGGAGCCCGCCGTCTTTGGCCGTTTGCTCACGTCACCGCCCTCGCGATTACAGCTTGAACGCGTTGCCCCGGGCAACGCCCAGCGACCGACCCGGCGGGTCGGACCCCCGAGATTCCATCACGCCGGTCGACAAGAAGAAAGCCCAGGTTGTCCCAGACCGAAGGTGTGATGAGATGTTGATGCGATTTGATAGCAGTCTGTCTGGCCGGAGTAACTGAAGGTAATGGAACATCCGCACCGTGTTGTCCTACTGGCCGGTCCATCGGGGTCCGGAAAGTCGTACATAGCGCAGCAAACCGGCTTGCCGGTGCTGTGCTTGGACGACTTCTACAAAGACGGCGATGACCCTACGTTGCCGAGACGAAACGGCCAGGTGGATTGGGAATCGCCGCACTCCTGGGACGCCCTCAGTGCGGTGGAAATCATTGCCCAACTTGCCCGTGAGGGCCGAGCCGATGTGCCGGTTTATGCGATCGGCGCTGATCGACGGGTGGCCACCCGGCCATTTGATGTCGCCGGATCGCCACTTTTCGTGGCCGAAGGGATCTTCGCCGCCGAGATCGTCGAGGAGTGCCGTCGCCGCGGCCTGCTCGCCGGGGCGTACGCGCTGCGACGCCCGCGCGGGGCCACCTTCCTGCGCCGACTCGCCCGCGACCTGTCCGAGCAGCGCAAAGCGCCCCGGGTGCTGATTCGGCGCGGGGTGACGCTGCTACGGGCCGAGCCCGCCGTGCTGCGCCGGCAGATGGGCCTCGGCGCGGAGGCGGCCCGGGCCCGGGAAGTGCTGCGCCGGGTGGCCGGGCTGCTCGCCGGCCACCCACATGGCTGAGCTCAGGCCAGCAACTTCGCGTACGCCGGCTTGATCACGTCATCGATGATCCGCAGCCGCTCGTCGAACGGGATGAAGGCGCTCTTCATCGCGTTGATGGTGAACCACTGCAACTCCTTCCAGCCGTAGCCGAACGTCTCCACCAGCAACGACATCTCCCGGGACATCGAGGTGCCGCTCATCAACCGGTTGTCGGTGTTGACGGTGGCTCGGAAGCGCAGGTCCCGCAGCAGGCCGATCGGGTGGTCCGCGATCGAGGCCACCGCGCCGGTCTGCACGTTCGACGAGGGGCACAGCTCCAGGGGGATCCGCTTGTCCCGGACGTACGCGGCCAGCCGGCCGAGTGAGCCGTCGGGGGCGATGTCGTCGACGATCCGCACCCCGTGGCCGAGCCGGTCGGCCCCGCACCACTGGATCGCCTGCCAGATCGACGGCAGACCGAACGCCTCGCCGGCGTGGATGGTGAAGTGAAAGTTCTCCCGTTGCAGGTATTCGAAGGCGTCCAGGTGCCGGGTGGGCGGAAAGCCCGCCTCGGCGCCGGCGATGTCGAAGCCGACCACCCCGGCATCCCGGTGCCGCACCGCCAGCTCGGCGATCTCCTGGGAACGGGCGGCGTGCCGCATCGCGGTGAGCAGGGTGCCCACCCGGATGGTGAGGCCCGCCTCGACCGCCTGGGCGGTGCCCTCGGCGAACCCGGCCAGCACCGCCTCGACCACCTCGTCCAGGCTGAGGTCCCGTTCCAGGTGCTGCTCCGGGGCGAAACGCACCTCGGCGTAGACCACGCCGTCGGCGGCCAGGTCCAGGGCGCACTCGCGGGCCACCCGACGCAGCGCGGGCGCGGTCTGCATGACGGCCACTGTGTGCGCGAACGTCTCGAGGTAGCGCTCCAGGGAGCCGGAGTCCGCCGCGTCCGCGAACCAGCGTCCGAGCGCCTCCGGGTCGGTGGTGGGTAGTTCGTGGCCCACCTCGGCGGCCAGGTCGACGATCGTCGCCGGCCTCAGCCCACCGTCGAGGTGGTCGTGCAGCAGCGCCTTCGGGACCTTGACGATGTCCTCGTACCGGATAGTTGCGACCATGCTCAGACCCTAGTCAGCGGCCTTGGCGGACGGGTACGGGACCGGCCGGGCGTCACGGCCGCCAGCCGTACACCCGGTGCACGTCGAGGCGGATCACCAACCGCCCGTCGGCGACCATGGCCGCCCGGTAGTCCGCCCAGTCCGGGTGGTCACCGCGAATCCGGCGGTAGACCTCGACCAGTTCGTCGACCGTCTCGTCGGTCGTGGCCATGGCCGGCTCGCTGAGCGTCACGGCCCCCTCCGCGACCGCGTACGCGCCGCCGTCCGGCGTGGTGACGTGGAAGCTGGCGCGGGGATCGCGGCGCAGGTTGCGGACCTTCGCCCGGTCGCCGGTGGTGGAGCAGCGGAGCAACCCCGGCTCGGCCAGGTAGTCGAGGTTGGACAGCTGGGGCCGCCCGTCCCGGCGCACTGTGACCAGCACTCCGCGCCCCCGTTGACCGAACAGCTCCCACAGCCGGTCACCAGCGGCGGCGGTCGGCGCACCAGGCCGCTCGGGAGAATTAGTTGACATGTCATCGAATCTAGAGGCACATCGATGACATGTCAACGAAAGCGTTAGACTCGACGGATGGACGCACCCCGGTGGCTGGACGAACGGGAGGACCGCGCCTGGCGCGGTTACCGCCGGATGCGTCGACTGCTCGACCTGGAGCTGGCCCGGGAGCTGACCCAGGACGCCGGCCTCTCCGAGGCCGACTACGACGTGCTGTCCGACCTCTCCGAGACACCGCAGGGGCGACTGCGCCTACGGGAGCTGGCAGACCGGATGCTGTGGTCGCGCAGCCGGCTCTCCCACCACCTGACGCGGATGCAGCAGCGCGGCCTGGTGACCCGTGAGGAGTGCGCCGATGACGCCCGGGGCTCGGTCGTCGTCCTCACCCCCGCCGGGCGGCAGGCCATCGAGTCCGCCGCACCCGGTCACGTGGCCGCCGTCCGCCGGCACCTGATCGACCTGCTCACCCCCGCCGAGGTCGACGCCCTCGGCGCGCTCACCCACCGGGTGGTCGACCAGCTCGGCGGGCGGGCACCCCAGCCACGGCACGACGCGGAGGTCTGAGGTGGACTCCCGCATCCTCGATCGGCTGCGCTGCCCGGTCTGTGGCGAGCCGCTCGCGCAGGCCACCGACACGAAGGCGCTGCGCTGCCCACGCCGGCACAGCTTCGACATCGCCCGCCAGGGCTACGTCAACCTGCTCACCGGTCGGTCCCCGCACGTCGGCGACACCCCCGAGATGGTCGCGGCCCGCGCGGACTTCCAGGCCACCGGGCACTACGACGTCATCTCGGCCGCCCTCGCCGCCGCCGCGTTGGACGCCGTCGGCCGTCTCGGCGACACGGACGCCCCGCAGCCGGAATCCGCTACAGCAGAGGTACAACCGCCCGACTTCGGGGCGTACCCCCTGGTGGTGGACGCCGGCGCCGGCACCGGCCGGTACCTCGGCGCGGTGCTGGCGGCGCTGCCGGACGCCGTGGGTCTGGCCCTGGACGTGTCCAAGCCGGCGCTGCGCCGCGCGGCCCGCGCGCATCCCCGGGCCGCCGCCGCGCTCGCCGACACCTGGCAGCGACTGCCGCTCGCGGACGCCTCGACCGCCGTGCTGCTGAACGTGTTCGCCCCGCGCAACGGCCCGGAGTTCCACCGGGTGCTCGACCCGGCCGGCACGTTGCTGGTGGTCACGCCCGACACCGACCACCTCGCCGAGTTGGTGGACACCCTCGACCTGCTGCGGGTGGACCCGGACAAGGCCGACCGGGTGGCAGCCAGCCTGGGCGGGCACTTCACGCTGGTCAGCTCCGCAGTGCACCGGGCCGGGTTGGCACTGACCCGGCCAGAGGTCGCCACAGTGGTCGGCATGGGCCCCAGCGCCTGGCACACCGACGCAGCCGCACTCACCACCCGGCTGGCCGCGCTCCCCGAACCGGTCCGGGTCACTGTGGCGGTCCGGCTCGACGTCCTGCGACCGCGCTGACCTCAGGTGGAGAGGTCGACCTCTTCCCAGCCGGGCGGCTCGTCGTGGTACGGCCCGCGCAGGATCACCGCCCACTCCAGCGCCCAACGCCGCTGCCCGATCGCGTTCGCGTCGACCAGGCCCGGCGCCCGCCGGCCGCCGCGCTCGGTCTCCAGGTACGCCCAGTCCAGGCAGTAGTGCAGATCGAGCAGGGCTGCCGCGTCGGCCGGATGCTGTGGCGCCGTGAGGATTCGGGAGCGCCAGTGCGAAAAGGTCTCCCCGTCGACGATGTGCGGCAGCCGCTCGACCAGCCGCTCGTCGACGGCCAGCGTCGGGTCGAGCTGCTTGCTCAGCCCGAGCACCCAGGCCAGCGCGAAGAGCGCGTCGTGGTGCAGCACGAACGACCGGTGGTCGCCCTTGCCGCCCATCACGAACTGCCACTCCGGCGGGGTGACCATGTCGACCAGGTGCGAGCCGAGCAGCCAGCTCATCGCGGCTTGCGGGGGCATCCCGAAACAGCGCGCCAGGATCAGGTGCAGCACAGCGATGCGCGCCTCGATCTCCACGGTCGGGCGCAGGTCGATCTGATCACCCGGCTCCCAGACGAGGGGAAACTGGGCCGGCGGCAACGGCAGGCCGAGCCGGGACAGCTCGTCCAGGCTCGCCTCGCGCACCTCACGGGGGTCGGGGGCAGCAACGCTCACGGCGGATCTTCCTGTCTGCTCGCGCCGGCGCAAGGCCGGTTGTCCCCCCTTGGCCTGCGACAATAGCGCTCCCACGTGACCGGCACCACGCCAGGGCGACGCCGGATCGATCAGCCGACGCGTTCGATGACCAACGACGTCGCCGCCGGGGCCGTCGACGCGATCCGCACCGCGTTCGCGGCCTCGGTCAGCGCGGCCGGAATCCGCGTCGCGTCGTCGGCACGCAGCTCGTAGAGCGGGTCACCGGCCCGCACCTCGTCACCCGGCCGCTTGTGCAACACCACACCCGCCGGCACGCTGACCGGGTCCTCCTTGCGCGCCCGGCCCGCGCCGAGCCGCCACGCCGCAACCCCCATGGCGTACGCGTCGATGGCCGCGACGTACCCGTCCCGCTCCGCGCGGACCACCTCCACCTCGGCCGCCGCCGGCATCGGCGCGTCCGGATCGCCGCCCTGCGCCCGGATCATCGCCCGCCAGGAGTCCATGGCCCGGCCGTCGCGCAGCGCCGCGGCCGGATCGGCGTCCGGCAGACCGGCGGCGTCGAGCATCTCCCGGGCCAGTGCGAGGGTCAGCTCCACCACGTCCGCCGGTCCCCCACCGGCCAGCACCTCGACCGACTCGGTCACCTCGACCGCGTTGCCGATCGCCAGGCCGAGCGGGGTGGACATGTCGGTGAGCAGGGCGACCGTCCGCACCCCGTGCGCGCCGCCCAGCTCGACCATGGTGCGCGCCAACTCGCGGGCCTGGTCGACGGACTTCATGAAGGCGCCCGAGCCGACCTTGACGTCGAGGACCAGCGCCCCGGTGCCCTCGGCGATCTTCTTGCTCATGATCGAGCTGGCGATCAGCGGGATCGCCTCCACGGTGCCGGTCACGTCCCGCAACGCGTACAGCTTGCGGTCGGCGGGGGCGAGCCCGGCACCGGCCGCGCAGATCACCGCACCGACCTCGTCCAGCTGGGCGATGAACTCGTCGTTGCTCACCGTGGCCCGCCAGCCCGGGATGGACTCCAACTTGTCCAGCGTGCCGCCGGTGTGCCCGAGACCCCGGCCGCTCAGCTGCGGCACGGCTGCGCCGCACGCCGCCACCAGCGGGGTGAGCGGCAGAGTGATCTTGTCGCCGACGCCGCCGGTGGAGTGCTTGTCGACCGTCGGCCGGCGTACCGCCGACAGGTCCAACCGCTCACCACTGGCGATCATCGCGGCGGTCCACCGAGCGATCTCCGGCCCGGTCATGCCGTTGAGCAGGATCGCCATCGCCAGCGCCGACATCTGCTCGTCGGCGACAACCCCCCGGGTGTACGCGTCGACCACCCAGTCGATCTGCGCGTCCGACAGCACACCGCCGTCCCGCTTGACCCGAATAACGTCAACAGCAGCAAAACTCATCAGAAGATCTTCCCTCGTCTGTTGCAGGTCCCGACCGACGGCCGTCGACCACGTCGGGGCGGGGGCGCGCGGCGGCGCGCGGCGGGGGGAAAACAACACACCCCCCCCCCCGCCCCCGCGGCCCCCCCCCCCCCCCAACAAAAACACCCCCCCGC
>NZ_JBEZEH010000225.1:0-11293 GCF_040648775.1 Micromonospora sp. NPDC049089 | reverse complement strand
GCTGCCCGGCCCCGCGGCGCCCCCCGCCCCCCCGCCCCCCCCCCCGCCGGGGGGGGCGGGCCGGCCCGGCCCCCCCCCCCCGCCCGATCACCGCAGCCCGTACGCCTGGAGCACCGTCTGGTCGACGGTGTTCCCGGCCCGGTCGGCGGCACGCACCCGCAGCGACACCGTCCCGCGCCCCGCCGGCACGGTAGCGGTGTACCGGGTGCCCGACCCCGTGGTCGGCGCGTTGCGCCAGGTGACGCCCCCGTCGAAGGAGACCTGCACCCGGACGCTGGCACCGGTCGGCCTCGGCGCCCCGGCCGGCTGCCGCAGGGTCAGCCCGAGCTGGTGCGGCCGGTTGCCGCGGACCGTGCCGCGCAGGTCCGCCGGCACCCGGTAGTCCACCTGGAGCAGCGACAACGGCGTGGCGGCGTCGCCCGCCGGTCGGGCCGAGGTGAACTCCCAGGCCGTGTTTGTCCGCGTGCCGTAACGCCAGTCGACCGAGGACCGCTGGGTGGTCACGTCCAGGCGGTACCGGGCCGCCCCGGCGGTCGTGGGAACCGACGCCCAACCCTCGGAGAGGTCCGCGATCTGCTGCCCGTTGCGGCTGACCCGGGCCGTGACGGTGTCCGACTCCTCACTCTCGCCGGCCACGCTGTAGTGCCCCTCGGCGTCGACGAACTCGGGCACCCGCAACTCCAGGTTGTCACCGGTGCGGGTGGGCACCGGCGCACCGGTGGCCGGGACGGCCGGGCGGAGCACCGGCGCGTGCCAGGTCTCGGTCACCCGGTCGTCGGCGGCGTAACGCCGCGGCTGCTGGGTCAGACCACCGGTCAGCTGCCCGCCCTGCATGAACATGATCTTGTGCAGCACCCGTTGCTGCCACCAGTTGTCCCCGGAGCTGACGAACTCCCGTCGGGTGGTGCCGGTACGGACCAGCCGCTGGTTGTCGTTCCAGGCGGTGTCCTGCCACGGACGCCACCCGAACCGCTGCTCGCTGGCCCAGTCCCCGCCGACGTTCCCGTAGTGGGTGGTCACCTCGGCGGTGTTGCGGTCGGTGACCTTGTGCAGGATCCGCTCCGGGACCCGGCCCTTCGAGACCTGCCACACGTCGTACAGGTACGGACTCTCCACCGTCAACGTCAGGTCCAGCGTCGTGTGACGCTTCCGGACCGCCGCGATGATCTTCTGCCCGTCGTCGTACGCCACCGCCATCGACGGGATCGGCAGCCGGTCACCCAACGGGGTCCACGACGTCCACGCGCTCTGGTCGGCCGGGCGGACGATCAGCGCCACCTTCGCGCCAGCGGCAGCCGCCGCCGCGATCTGCTCCTCCTCCGAAGCGTCCGGGGTGCTGGTGAGCAGCGCCGCGGCACCACGTACCCGGGCCAGCTCGGCGGGGGTACCGGTGCCGGCCCAGACCAGCGGCAGCTTGCGCCGCTCGGCCGTCGCCGGCGAGTAGCCCATCAGGTTGATGTCCAACGGACCGGACACCCCGCTGATCGTCGCGTCCACCATCGGCGCGACCAACTGCCAGCGCGACGCGAACTCGAACTCGCCCTGGCGTACCGCACGGGTCGGGGTGACGTTGACCTGCTGAATGGTGCTGAAGGTCATCACACCGTGGTCGACCTGCCGGCCGTTGCCGAAGACCCGGTGCTCGTAGAAACTGATCGTCGAGCGCTGCTCGGAGGGCTTCGGCGTCTCGATCCGCACCGGGGTGCCCTTGCGCGGGTCGAGGACCACCGTGAGGTCCCGGTCGACGAGCAGCTCCGGGTCGGTGACCAGGGTGATCTGCTCGTCCAGCGGGGCACCGTGCTCGATCAACGCCTGGACCAGGTAGGGGCCTTCCTCGACCTGGAGTTGCACCTCGCCGCCGACCCACCCGAGCCAGTCGGATTCGGGCTGCTCACCGAAGAGGGTGAGCACCGACGCGAGACCCGGCTGACCCTGCATGTCCAGCGCCCGCACGGTCACGGTGTGCAGCGGTCCGCTGAGGGTGAGCGCGACAGCGGTGCGCACCGCGACGCCGTCCGCGCCGGTGGCCACCAGCCACCCGCTGTGCACACCCCGGTCCAGCTTCGCCGGGTCCGCCCGCAACGGCACGGCGACGCTGCCGCCGGCCGGCACCGTCACCTCGACGCCGCCGACCGTGACCCCGTCGGTCTCGGCCGCACGGGTGTCCAGGTTGCGCAGCTCCAGGGCCAACCGCAGGGTCTGCGGGGCCGTGCCACCGTTGGTGTACGTCACGGTCCGCTCGACCGGCACGCCACCGGTGCTGAGCCGGCCGAAGTCAGCGGTGCCGGACCCATAGACCCGCTGGCCGAGCGCGCGGGCCACGTCGACCCGACCGGCGCCCTGCTCGAAAACGGTCAACGCCGGGTTCGCCTTCGTGGTGCTGACCAGCGCGTCCTTGAGCTTCGCGGCGGACCAGTCGGGATGTTCCTGGGCGAGGATCGCCGCCGCCCCGGCCACGTGCGGCGTGGCCATCGAGGTGCCGGACGCGGTCGTGTACGCGTCGTCCACCGGCGTACCCATGGCGGTGCCGGCGGCCCGGGCGGCGACGATGCCCACGCCCGGCGCGGTGATCTCAGGCTTCAGGCCGTTGTCGCCGAGGCGCGGACCCCGGCTGGAGAACTCCGCCAGCTCGTCGGCACGGTCCACAGCGCCGACGGTCAGCGCCGCCGCGGCCGCGCCGGGCGCACCGACGGTCCGCGCGGCACCCGAGTTGCCGGCGGCGACCACGAACAGCGCGCCGGTCTCAGCGGTCAGGTCGTTCACCGCCTGGCTCATCGGGTCGGTGCCGTCGGTCGGGTCGCCACCGAGGCTCATGCTGACCACCTTCGCGCCGGAGTGGGCGGCCCACTCCATACCCGCGATGATGGACGAGCTGTAGCCGGAGCCACCGTCGTCGAGCACCTTGCCGACCAGCAACCGCGCACCCGGGGCCACGCCCTTGCGCAACCCGTCGGACGCCGCCCCGCTGCCCGCGATGGTGGCGGCCACGTGGGTGCCGTGGCCGTGCCCGTCTCGGGCGCTGCCGCTGCCGGAGAAGTCCTGTGCCTCGGCGATCCGACCGGCCAGGTCGGGGTGGGTGGCGTCGACGCCGGTGTCGAGCACCGCCACCTTCACGCCGGCACCGTCGCGGCCGGCGGCCCAGGCGATCGGAGCGCCGATCTGCGGCACGCTGTGCTCCAGCGTCGGGCGGACCTTTCCGTCCAGCCAGATCCGCGCGACACCGGCCCCGAGCCGGGCCGGCGAACCGGCTGTCACCCGCTGCCCGGGCGCGCCGCGCAGCGACGTCCACAAGCCACCCAGGTCACCCTTGCCGACCCGCAGCGCCGCGCCGTTGATGCTCTCCAACGGACGCGCATCGGTCGCGCCGGCCAGCGGCCGGACCCGTCCGGCGGCCGGCTCCTGATAGCGGACGATCAGCGGCAACGCGCCCTGCGCGGCATCGCCGTACCCGTCGGCCGCCAACTCCTGCACGTCGAACAGGTCGGGGTCGAGCACCCCCGCGGAGAGGTACGGCATCACGTCGCTGGGCAGCACCCGCAACCCGCCGTCGGCCTCGACAGTCTGGAAGGCGATCCGGTCGCGCCCCGGGCCGGGGTGGACGGTGGCGGCGACCCGACCGGGTGCCGCCTGCACCAGGTCGACCTGGTCGCCGGTGATCAGAGTGATGCGGACGGGTGCGTGCTGGGCGGGCGTGCCCGACGTCGGGCCGGTGGGCCGGGCGGGCGGGTCGGCGGACGCCGGTGCGGCGACGCCGACCACCAACGCGCCGACCGCGCCGACGGCGAGCCAGCGTGGGGACCAGTGCATGCGATGGGCTCCTCTACTCCTCCAGGCCCGCCATCCGTGGATGAGGGCCGATCGGAGTCTGCGTCGGAGCGTGTCACCAGGTCACTAGTCGCACGCCGCCGCAGCGGCGACATGTCGTCAGGTGGACAACTGACATCCACCGACCGTGTGCACCACCGTCACCGGCGGCTGCCACGCCAACCGTGCACGGGCAGACCGAACTTGGCCACCAGCCGGTCGGTGAACGGACGGGGGCGCAGCCGCACGATGCGCACCGGCAGGGCACCACGACGCACCGTCACCCGCGCGCCGGGCGGCAGGTCGTAGACCCGACGCCCGTCGCAGGAGAGCACGGCGAGGGTCGTGAACGGGTCGACCGTGATCACGAAGGTGGACGTCGGAGCCGTCACCAGCGGGCGGCTGAACAACGCGTGCGCGCTGATCGGCACCAGCAGCAACGCCTCCACCTCCGGCCAGACCACCGGGCCGCCACCGGAGAACGCGTACGCGGTGGAACCGGTGGGGGTGGCGCAGACGACACCGTCGCAGCCGTACCGCGACAGCGGCCGACCGTCCACGTCGACGAGCAGCTCCAGCATCTGGGCCCGCTCGCCCTTCTCGATGCTGATCTCGTTCAGCGCCCAGGACTCGATGGTCGGCCCACCGTCGAACTCGGCCGTGACGTCCAGGGTCAGCCGCTCGTCGACCGTGTAGTTGCGGCCGACGACGTCCCGGACGGCGGTGTCCAGATCGTCGATCTCCGCCTCCGCCAGGAAGCCCACCTTGCCGAGGTTGATGCCGAGCAGCGGCGCCTTCGCGGGTCGGGCCAGCTCGGCGGCGCGCAGGAAGGTGCCGTCCCCACCGAGCGCGAAGACGATCTCGGCGCCCTCGGCAGCCTGCGGGCCGCCGACCGGCACCACGCCCGGCAGGTCGAGGTCCTCGGCCTCGTCGGCGACCACCCGTACCTCGAAACCGGCATCGATCAGGTCGGCGGCGACCGACCGGGCGTGCTCCGTGCTACGCCGACGACCGGTGTGGGTCACCAGCAGCGCGGTCCGGCTCATCGGGCCACCCGCCCACGCCGAACCGGGCCGCGTCGCGTCACCGGCGCCGACACCTCGGCCCGGCCGCGTGTCACCGCCCGGCCCACTGCGGCACCCTCACTGCGCGCGTTCACCCTGCGACCTCCTCCGCCGCCACGTCCGGCACCGCGCCGGCCGTCGTCGAGCCGTCCGGCCCGGCCGCCACCACGGCCCGCACCCGCTCCGGGTCGGCCGCTGGTGCGCCCCGGCGCAACCATACGAAGAACTCCACGTTGCCGCTGGGCCCAGGCAGCGGGCTGGCCGCCACGTCGGCCAGCCCGAGGCCGAGCCGTGCGGCCGCCGCCGCCACGTCCAGCACCGCTTCGGCGCGCAGCTCCGGATCGCGGACCACACCGCCGGCGCCGACCCGGTCCTTGCCGACCTCGAACTGCGGCTTGACCATCAGTGCCAGGTCACCGTCGTCACGGGTGCAGCCGGCCAGCGCCGGCAGCACCAGTCGCAGCGAGATGAACGACAGGTCGGCCACCGTGAGATCGACCAGGCCGCCGATCGCGTCCGCATCGAGGGTACGGACATTCGTGCGCTCCAGGACGCGGACCCGCTCGTTCGTCCGCAGCGGCCAAGCGAGCTGCCCGTAGCCGACGTCCACGGCCACCACCTCGGCCGCGTCGGCGCGCAGCAGCACGTCGGTGAACCCCCCGGTCGACGCTCCCGCGTCCAGGCAACGCCGCCCGGCCACGTGCAGCCCACCGGGGGCGAACGCGGCCAGCGCGCCGGCAAGCTTGTGCCCGCCCCGCGAGACGTACTCCTCGGCCGGGTCCGCACCGGTGACCAGGAGCGGGTCGGCGGGGTCGACCATCGCGGCCGCCTTGCGGGCGACCACGCCCCGCAGCTGGACCCGGCCGGCCTCCACCAACGCGGCGGCCTGCTCACGCGAGCGGGCCAGACCGCGGCGGACGAGTTCGGCGTCGAGCCGGTTACGACGTGCCATGGATGGTTCTCCGGTCTGCTCAGGCCTGGTCGTCCCGCTCAGGTCTGGTCGATGGTGGCGAGGGTTTCCCGCAGCGTCTCGTAGGCCGCCTCGTACTGGGCGATCTGGTCGGCGGGAGCGAGCGTCGCCGCGTTGGCGATGGCCCGCACGGCGGCGTCCACCGCCGGATGCCGTGCCTCGTCGTCCCCGAGATCCAGCGGCGGTCCGGGGCGGGCACCCACCGGCGGGCCCGGGCGGGCCGGGAACGACCCACCAGCCGGCGGACCGGGCCGCGGGAACGACCCGCCAGGCGGCGGTCCGGGCCGGGTCATTCGGCGTCGTCCGGCCGCTGCCTGCGAATCGCCGCCTTCTTGGCGGGCATCACAGCCGGCGTCGGGATGTCCTCGTCGGCCGTCCGGCTGATCGTCGCCGGCGCCTTCTTCGCGACGGCCTTCTTGGCGACCGCCTTCTTCGCGACGGCCTTCTTCGCCACCGGCGCGGAGACCGGGGCGCCGGCCGGGGCGCCGGACGGCACGAGACCGGTGCCGGGCTTCGCGGCGACGGTCGGGTCGGGTTGTGGCGTGGGGCCGGCGGTCGGCGCTTCGGCCGGCTCGGTGGACCGCGCCTCCCGCAGCTGCCGCTCCAGATCGTGCACCCGCCGGGTCAGCTCGGCCACCTCGTCGGCGGTGGCCAGACCGACCGCGCCGAGGGCCCGGTCGACCTCGAAGCGGACCAGCTTGGTCAACGCCTCCCGGTTGGCGGCCCCGGTGGTGACCAGTTCCTCGCCGAGGGCCTGGAGTTGGGCGGCGGTCGCGCCGCCGGAGCCGACGAGGCGACGTGCCACGTCCTGGGCCTTCTTCCGGGGCGCCTCCGTAAGGCCCATGGCCAGCTCGAGGTAGGCGCGCCACGCGTCCTGCATGCCTGAGTCCTTCCACGGGGCGGGGTGTGCAGGTGTCACGCTACCGGGCACCCCCGACCGACCCGTGCGGTACGGTGCCGAGGACGGCGTGGCGATCACCGAGGGGGAGATGTGGCCAGCGTGGACGAGTGCCGGCAGGCGTTGCAGGAGCTGGCCGCCCGGTTGGATCGCAACGCCGAGACCGTGCGCGAACGGATCGACCTGGACCGGACGCTGGCCTGCCGGATCACCGACCTGGACACCGCGTTCCACGGCCGGATCACCGGCGGCCGACTGGTCGAGCTGACCGACGGCGACGACCCCAAGGCCAAGATCGCGCTGAGCACGTCCAGCGACGACCTGCTCGCCCTGGTCCGTGGCGACCTGGACGTCACCGGCGCGGTGACCTCCCGCCGGGTGTCGATCAAAGCCAACCCGTTCGACCTGCTCAAGCTGCGCAAGCTGCTCTGACGACCGCCCGGCTCACGCCGCCGCGGTCAGACCGAAACTCTCCACCGCATGGGCCGCGTCCGAGCCCACCGGACGGATCTTCGGCAGCGCCGGCACCGACGCCGACCAGGCCACCGCGCAGAGCGCCGCGAGGGCGTCCAGCGGCCGACCGGCCCCGGCCAGCTCCAGCGTGCCGTCCCGGTCGGTCACCGACCAGCCGCCGGCGTCCGCCGGGCCCGGGACCCGCACGGCGGCAGCCGGGTCGAAGAGCCCCGCCAGGTCTTTCGCGACGTACGTGGGACGTCGCCGCGGCTCGGCGGCCAGCAGCTCCGGTACGCCGTGCACGCCCGTGAGCACGAGCAGGCTGTCCAGCCCGGCCCGGCGGGCACCCTCGATGTCGGTGTCCAGCCGGTCACCCACGACCAGGCTCCGCCCACCGCCACTGCGCCGGGCAGCGGTCTCGAACAGCGCCGGCTCCGGCTTCCCGACCACCACGTCGGGGTCTCGCTCCAGTGCGGTACGCAGCACGGCGACCAGCGACCCGTTGCCGGGCAGCGGTCCCCGCCCACTGGGCAGGGTCCGATCGGTGTTGGTGGCGATCCAGATCGCACCCGCCCGCACCGCCACTGACGCTTCGGCCAGCTCGGCCCAACCGACCTGCGGGCCGTACCCCTGCACCACCGCCGCCGGCTTCTCATCGGCCTGGGTGACCGGGTTCAGGCCGACCGCGCGCAGCTCCGCGCGCAGCGCCTCCGCGCCGACCACCAGCACCGACGCGCCGGCGGGTAGCCGGTCACGCAGCAACTCGGCCGAGGCGGCAGCGGAGGTGAGGACCTCCTCCGGTCGGGCCGGCACGCCCATCCCGGTCAGCAGGTCCGCGACCTCGCTGGACCGGCGCGACGCGTTGTTGGTGGCGTACGCCACCGCCCGTCCCTCGGCGTGCAGCCGGGCCACCGCGTCGACGGCGCCGGGGATCGGCCGGTCGATCAGGTAGATCACGCCGTCCAGGTCGAAGACGACCAGGGTGTACCCGTCGACCAGCCGCTCCCCCACGCCCGCGCTCACCGCTGCGTCGACCCCGACTCGTCGTCCCGGGCCGGCACGGTCCCGTCGGCGTTCGCCGCGTCGCCGTTCGCCGCGTCCCGGTCCGTCACGCCGCTGTCGCCAGTGGTGGCCGCGTCGGCGTTGCCGCTCCCGGTGGGGTGACGGTCCTCGTCCTCGTCGTCGAAGCCTTCGTCGTCAGCGGGACGGCCGACAGCGTCGTCCTCCTCGTCGTCGTCGAAGTCCTCGTCGTCATCGTCGTCGTCGTCGACATCTTCGTCGTCGTCGTCATCGTCATCGTCATCGTCATCGTCGTCGTCGTCGTCGTCGTCGTCGTCGACATCTTCGTCGTCGTCGTCATCGTCGACATCTTCATCGTCGTCGTTCGTGTCGCCGGCCAGGTCGGCGTCGGGTCGGGCCGGCACCGCACCGGGAGCGCCCGGGCCTGCGGCGATCTCCTCGGCGGCCTCGTCCTCTTCGTCACCCTCGATGACCACGCCGTCGAGTTCGAGCAGCCGCTCGGCGGCGTCGGTCTCGCCCTCGGTGTCCACGTCGGCAGCGCGGGAGAACCATTCGCGGGCCTCCTCGCGCCGACCCACCGCGAGCAGCGCGTCGGCGTAGGCGTACCGCAGTCGGGCCGTCCACGGCACGGTGGCCTCGTTGGTGAGGTCCGGAACCTGGAGCATCGCGACCGCGGCGTCCTTCTGCCCGAGGTCACCACGCGCGCCGGCGGCGACGATCAGCAGTTCGATCGCCACGGCCTGGTCCAGCTTCTCCCGGTCCGCGCCACGGAACAGGTCAATGGCCCGCTCCGGCCGGCCGAGAGCCCGCTCGCAGTCCGCGAGCACGGCCAGGTGGCTCTGCAGTCCGCTCATCCGGTGGTAGGTGCGCAGCTCCGCGATCGCCGACTGCCACTCTCCCGCCCGGTACGCGGCCAGACCGACCGCCTCACGGACAGCGGAGATGCGCGACGCGAGCCGCCGGGCGGCCAGCGCGTGCGCCAACGCCTCGGCCGGGTTCTCGTCGATCAGCTGCCCAGTGGCGACCAGGTGCCGGGCCACCGTCTCGGCGACCGGCTTGTTCAGCGAGAGCAGCTCAGCGCGAACGTCCTTGTCGAGGTCGGTCGCGACAATGTCGTCCGGCAGTGCCGGGGCCGAGCTACGCCCGCCCTCGGACGACTCGGAGCCACCCGCGCGGTCATCGCGACGGAACTCCCCCTCACGACGCGGCCGCTCGTCGGACCGGAAACCCCCGGTACGCTCGCCGCCCCGGTAGCCGCCCTCGCGGTCGCCGCCCCGGAAGCCACCCTCACGCGGGGCGCCCGAGCGCGAACCGTCACGGTCCCCGCCCCGGAAGCCACCTTCGCGACGGTCACCACCACGGAAGCCACCCTCACGGGGAGCGTCCGAGCGCGAACCGTCACGGTCGCCGCCACGGAAGCCGCCCTCACGGCGGTCGCCGCCTCGGAAGCCACCGTCGCGGTCGCCGCCACGGAAGCCACCTTCGCGCGGCGGGCCGGAGCGAGTGCGGTCACCACCCTGGTAACCGCCCTCACGGCGGTCACCACCACGGAAGCCACCGTCGCGGTCACCACCGCGGAAACCGCCTTCACGCGGAGCGCTGGAACGCGAACTGTCACGGTCGCCGCCCCGGAAACCGCCCTCACGGCGGTCGCCGCCCCGGAAACCACCGTCGCGGTCGCCGCCCCGGAAGCCGCCCTCACGGGGAGCGCTGGAACGCGAGCCGTCGCGGTCGCCGCCCCGGAAGCCGCCCTCACGGGGGGCACTGGAACGCGAACTGTCACGGTCGCCGCCCCGGAAACCGCCCTCGCGACGGTCACCACCACGGAAACCACCGTCGCGGTCACCACCGCGGAAACCACCCTCACGCGGCGGGCCCGAGCGCGAACCATCACGGTCACCGCCACGGAAACCGCCCTCACGGCGGTCACCACCACGGAAACCACCGTCACGGTCACCGCCCCGGAAACCACCCTCACGGGGGGCACTGGAACGCGAACTGTCCCGGTCACCGCCACGGAAACCGCCTTCGCGGTCACCACCGCGGAAGCCACCTTCGCGACGGTCACCGCCACGGAAGCCACCCTCGCGGTCACCACCACGGAAACCACCCTCACGCGGCGGGCCCGAGCGCGAACCGTCACGGTCGCCACCACGGAAGCCACCTTCGCGACGGTCACCGCCACGGAAGCCACCCTCGCGGTCACCGCCACGGAAGCCACCCTCACGCGGCGGGCCGGAGCGAGTGCGGTCGCCGCCCTGGTAACCGCCCTCACGACGGTCACCACCACGGAAACCACCCTCACGCGGAGCGCTGGACCGCGAGCCATCGCGGTCGCCACCACGGAAGCCACCCTCACGCGGAGCACCCGAGCGCGAACCGTCGCGGTCGCCACCACGGAAACCACCCTCACGCGGAGCACCCGAGCGCGAACCGTCGCGGTCGCCACCACGGAAACCACCCTCATGGCGGTCGCCGCCCCGGAAACCACCGTCGCGGTCGCCGCCTCGGTAGCCGCCTTCGCGCGGAGCGCCCGAACGCGAGCCGTCACGGTCGCCGCCACGGAAGCCACCCTCGCGGGGAGCGCCGGACCGGAAGCCGCCCTCACGCGGAGCACCCGAGCGCGAGCCATCACGGTCGCCGCCACGGTAGCCACCTTCGCGCGGAGCGCTGGAGCGCGAGCCGTCGCGGTCGCCGCCGCGGAAACCACCCTCGCGGCGGTCACCGCCTCGGTAGCCGCCCTCACGGGGGGCGCTGGAGCGCGAGCTGTCCCGGTCACCACCACGGGAGCCGGAGTCGCGGCCGCCGGCGTATCCGCCTCGTGCGCCGCCGCTGTCGCGGTCTCCCCGGTACGGGGGCCGGCCTTGGTCGTCGCGGCGTGGGCCGCGGTCGCGTCCGCCCGCACCGTCAGTACGGTCTTCGTAACGACGGGGACGGTCTCCGCCCTGCGGTCCTGAACTCACAGGTACATCCTTCCTGATTGCGCCACCAATGGCGCTACGCAGTCGAGGGGGGGGCCCGGGGGGGGGGGGCGCCGCACGGGGATTTTTAGGGGGGGGGGCTCAACACCCCCACCCACCCCAC
>NZ_JBEZEH010000224.1:0-11333 GCF_040648775.1 Micromonospora sp. NPDC049089 | reverse complement strand
GGTTTCACCCACAAGGTCGACGACGTGGTACGGATCAGCTGCCCAGCGCTCGGGACCCTGGTCAACCGGGTGCGGCACGCGGAGGAGTGCGAGCCGTCCTGCTCAGTCGACGAGGCGCAGGGTGGCCAGGTAGTAGGGGGCGTCACGGTCGTCCACATCGGTGAGCCGCCAACCGGTGCCGTGCACCAGGCTGGCGAACTCGTCCGCCGAGCAGACCAGGTAGTCGAACCACTCGGTGCTCAACTCGCGGTAGCGCAGCCGCAGCCGCAGCTGGCCACCGAACCGGCCGCGTCGACGGTTGCGCTCGTGGTAGCCGGTGTGCAGCGGGTCGCGGGTGCCGTACGGGTTGGTGCCGTGCGCGATGATCTGCGCCCCCGGTCGGGCCAGCGCGGCCAGCGCGGCCAGGAACTCGGGAGCGCGCTCCCGCCCCTCGAACAGGCCGAGGTTGTTGCCGAGCAGCAGGAACGTGTCGTACCGCGCCCCGTCGGCGACGTGCGTGTCGACGGTGCCGTGCACCAGCCGCCGGACACCCCGACGCCGGCTCACCTCCAGCGCGCCGGCGGAGGTGTCCAGCCCGGTGACCGGTACGCCGCGCTCCTGGAGCAGCAGCGCGATCCGGCCGGCTCCGGTGCCGATGTCCAGCGTCTCGCCGTGCGCCCGGTCCACCGCGCGGTGGTCGTACGGCTGCCACTCGGCCGGCCCGTCCAGGTAGTGCGCGGACGGGGCGCCGTTGATCAGACCGTCGTCCCGTTCGATGATCTCGATGACCGGTCGCGGCAGTCGACCACCGACCAGGGGCCGGGGGCCCACCCCGGTGGCCACGGCGAGCGTGTCCCGCAGCAGTTCGCCGACCACGTCACCGATCTGGGGCTCCACCGTCACGACGTTCACGCTATCTGGCCACTCAGTGCCCCGCACCGGCCGTATCCTGGCGGCGTGACCATGCTGGACCGGCTGTCGGCCGAGAAGTACATCCTGCTCACCACCTTCCGCAAGGACGGTCGGGCGGTGCCGACCCCGGTCTGGGCGGTGCGCGACGGCGAGGCGTTGGCGGTCTGGACCCGGGCCGACTCCGGCAAGGTGAAGCGGATCCGCCGCAACGGCGAGGTGACAGTGGCACCGTGCGACGTCCGGGGTCGACCACACGGGGCGGAGGTGCCGGCTCACGCGACGCTCTACGGAGGTGGTGACACCGGCCGGATCCGCGACCTGCTCAAGCACAAGTACCGCGTGATCGGTCGACTGAGTCTGCTGAGCAGCCGGTTGCGTCGCGGCGAGGGCGGCACGGTGGGCATCAGGGTGACGTTGGCCGAGCCACGGCGCTGACCCCGCGCGCGGTCGGGGGGCATGAAAAGGGGCGGCGGATCGAGATCCACCGCCCCTTTCGAAGAACTATCGCTGCTCAGTCGCCCTGCCGCTGCTGCGGGATCTGGCCCTGCAAAAGCGCCCTGACCTCCGACTCACGGTACCGACGGTGGCCACCCAGGGTGCGGATGGCACTGAGCTTGCCAGCCTTGGCCCACCGGGTCACCGTCTTCGGGTCGACCCGGAACATCGACGCCACCTCGGCCGGCGTGAGTAGCGGCTCTGGTTCGTGCGTTCGCGATGCCATCGGTCACTCCTCCACATGTATAGACATCGGCCGGGGTCCCGCCGGCCGACGCGTCTCCCATGGTCCGGCTAGTCCCCGATGTCCGACATGGGCCGAACGGATGAAGGTCCCTAGACGGACGGATGAACCATGCCCGATTTTTACGACTTTTACACGGCAGAAAGTACCTTATTAGGACTCATGATCACGGTTCGTGATGCGTCAACTACGAGCACAACTCGCCTTGGGAGCGCTCCTAGTGCGATATGCCCTAGTTGCACCGCTCCAACAGCTGCACCGCGCGCCACCGGGCCACCAATTTGTCGTACGCGGCCGACGCCTCCTCGGCCTCGCCGCGCGACAGCCCCGCGAGGCCACTGGCGACCAGCTCGGGCGAGTCGTCCGCGGCGAGCGTCTCGTCGGAGAGCAGGTCGACCAGGCCGCCGTAGTCCAGCTCGACCACGGACCGCGGATGGAATTCCTCCAGCCAGCGGGCCGCCTCCTCCACCGCCTCGGTGATCGGCGCCTCGCCCACCGACTTGCGCAGCACCGACAGCGCCCGCGACGAGCGGCGTCGAGCCTTGGAGATCTCGGTGCGGTAGCGCAACGCCCGCCGGCCCGGCTGGGTGACCAGGTCCCGCTCCGCCGGGTCGAAGAGCACGAACCACCGCAGCGGCACGCCCCAGGTGGCGATCTGCTCGTGCACCCGGGGCACCCCGTGCTCCAGCACCCGGGCGCCACTGCGCCAGTCGTCCACCACCGCCCTGGCCTGCCCGGCGAGCACCGGCGGCACGAAGGCGTCGGCGAGCACCGAGGGCACCCCGTCCCGGGCGCTGAGCGCCGCCTCAGCGACCCGGATGCGCAGGTTCCACGGGCAGACCAGCAGGCCGTCGTCCGTCTCCAGGACGTACGCCTCCTCCGGCAGGTCCGGCAGCCGGGTCCAGCCAGCGCCCAGCGCCTCGATCACCGCCGTCCGCTGCCGACCGGGCCCCTCGACCGGGGCGATCGCGCGCCCCTCCGAGACGTAGCGGCGCCAGTAGCTCTGCCGGTCCCGATCGAACGCGGCCAGCGGTTCGTACACGCGCAGGTAAGAAGCGAAGAGCGACGGCACCGCGCGATCCTCCCACGAACCACGCCCGTACGCGGTCAGCGGCCGGAGCACGCGCGCCGCACCGTGGGACGGCGGCGGCACGTCGAGCGCCTGCCCGGCGGCCGATACTAGGCTCGATCACACCGGCAGCATCCCCGCCGGGGTCCACCAGGTCCCCGTCCCACAAGGACGCACACCACAGTAGGAGCCAACAATGGGCGTATTCGCGAGCACCGACGACCCGGTATCGACCGGTCACGAACAGGTCGTGTTCTGCCAGGACAAGCAGAGCGGCCTGAAGGCGATCATCGGGATCTACTCCACCGCGCTGGGCCCGGCACTCGGCGGCACCCGCTTCTACCCGTACGCGAGCGAGGACGACGCCCTCGCCGACGTACTGGACCTGTCCCGCGGGATGGCGTACAAGAACGCGCTCGCCGGGCTGGACCTGGGCGGCGGCAAGGCCGTCATCTGGGGCGACCCGGAGCAGATCAAGAGCGAGGCGCTCCTGCGCGCGTACGGCCGCTTCGTGGAGTCGCTGGGCGGTCGCTACTACACCGCCTGTGACGTCGGCACGTACGTGGCGGACATGGACGTGGTCGCCCGCGAGACCCGCTACGTAACCGGGCGCAGCGTCGAGCACGGCGGCGCCGGCGACTCGTCGATCCTCACCGCCTGGGGTGTCTTCCAGGGGATGCGCGCTGCTGCCGAGCACGTGTGGGGCACTCCGAGCCTGCGGGGCCGGCGGGTCGGCGTGGCCGGGCTGGGCAAGGTCGGCAAGTACCTCACCGGGCACCTGCTGGAGGATGGCGCCGAGGTGGTCGCCACCGACGTCAACCCGAAGGCGCTGGCGTGGGTGCGCAGCAACCACCCTGAGGTCACCCTCGTCGACGACGCCAGCGCGCTGGTCGCCGCAGACATCGACGTGTACGCGCCGTGCGCTCTGGGTGGCGCCCTGAACGACGACACCGTGCCGACGTTGCGCGCCAAGGTGGTCACCGGGGCGGCGAACAACCAGCTCGCCCACCCGGGCATCGAGAAGCTGCTGGCCGACCGGGGCATCCTCTACACCCCGGACTACGTGGTCAACGCGGGCGGCGTGATCCAGGTGGCCGACGAGATCGAGGGCTTCAACTTCGACCGGGCGAAGCTGCGGGCGACCCGGATCTACGACACCACCCGCGAAATCCTGCACCTGGCTGACGCGGAGGGCGTGCCCCCGGCGGTGGCCGCCGACCGGCTGGCGGAGCGGCGGATGGCGGACGTCGGCCGGCTGCGCGCGATCCACCTTCGCTGAGCGTCCCCGGGGGCGGGTCGACGAGATCCGCCTCCGGGCCCCGGTGCCGGGCCTCGCTGGGTAAGCTGAGCCGGGGTCAAATTTGATGCGGTTTGTCCGGTGTCACGGGTGCTAACCGTTCCGCCCCTTACCCGATACACTGGGTGACGGCCGGATCGACGCGACGCGCAGAGCCGGCTGACGGTAACCCGAGGTGCCGAACGATGGCATCCCCATGTACCGTAAGAGCCACGAGAGATGCCTGACGTCATCGGGGCCCGCCTTCGGGCTGCCCCGCATTCTGTGCGAGGGGGTCGAGCCATGGGGCGCGGCCGTGCTAAGGCCAAGCAGACTAAGGTGGCGCGGGAGTTGAAGTACCACTCCCCGAACACCGACCTCACCGCTTTGCAGCGCGAACTGGCGGGTGCTGGTAAGTCTGAGCACCACTTCGACGACGACTCTAAAGAGTCCGTCGGCGATGATGATGAGGATCACGCTGACGACGACCCAGATCCCTGGGTCCGTCCGACCCGCTGACCTCTCGACGCAGCTGAGCACGCGGTAACCCCCGCGTGCTCACGCACGTCCCGAGCAGGTGCAGTCGCCGACGATCAGGGGCCTGGCCCGACCGGATCCACTCCGGCCGCTCGACAGGCCCCTGACAACGGCTCCCTCAGCGCGGGCGATTGTTCCAGTTGTAGAACGTCGGGATGTTCTCGAAGTGGTTCCAGGCACAGACCGCGCTGGAGTCCCCTCCGCCCGACACCTCCGAACGCAGCAGCCGTGCGTCCTCGGCCTCCTGGAGCAGCGCGACGAGGGCGGGAGCCGCGTCCCGCACCCGTTCGGTGACTCCGTCGTTCGCTTCGCGCTCAGGCCGCCGGTGACTGGTGGTCTCGGGCATGCTCCAACACTCCCTCCAATAGGCGGATCTTGCTGTTGCGGCAGTGCTCGGTCTCCGTACCGTCAAAACGCCCCAGTTCGAAGTAACGGTTGGCGGCATGACCACCACCGCAGAAGCCGAAGTACGGGCAGGACGCCCGACACGCCTCCACACCGGCCAGGAACTCCCCCACCCACGGCGTCGACGCCGCGTTGCCGAGGATCTGCGCCAACGGGGTCGTCAGCACGTTGCCGCTGCTGAAGTCGCCGTAGCGGGGGTCAGTGAACCCGGCCAACTCCGGCGACAGCACGATCACCGAGCCGTCGTGACCGATCGTCGGGATCGGGTCCAGATGGCGGGGCAGCACCCCGTCCGCCGAGTTGTCCAGCACCGCCGCGGCGTAACGCAACGACCACTCGATCTCGCGGAGATGGATCCGGGGCTCCCGACGCCACGCCCCGACCAACTCCGCCCAGAACGCGGACACCGCCGACGGGTCGTGGCGGTTGTCGCGGGTGTTGACCCCCTCGGTCTCCTCGATGTTGATGCCCAGCACATCGCAGCCCAGCTCGAGGAAGTAGTCGTACAGCTCGGTGGCGAGCCCCGGCTCGGGCCGGGACACCACGGCCAGCGCGGAGAAGGGCAGACCGCGCCGGCGCAGCACCGAGATGCCGTGCAGGATCCGGTCGTACGCCGGCTGACCGCCCCGGTTGACCCGGTCGCCGTTACGCGCCCGGGGCCCGTCGACGCTCACGCTCACCCGCATCTCGTGCCGGGCGAAGAAATCGCACCAGTCGTCGTCGATGAGGGTGGCGTTGGTCTGCACGTGGTGCTCGACCGCCGGCCCGAACGGGGCGATCAGATCGGCCAGGTGCTCTCGACCGGCGGCCAGGGGCTCGCCGCCATGCCACACGACGGAGAACCGACCAGTCGCCGCCCACGGATTGACAGCGGCCGCGACCGCCTCGGCCACCGCCACCGGCATCCGGCGGTCGGCGGCGCGAAACGGCAGATAGCAGTACGCGCAGTCGAGGTTGCAGAGGGTGGTGGGCTGCATGACGACGTACGACGGGACGGCGGCAAGGCCGCGCATCCCGCTGAACGACTGTCCCCGAGCAGCCATTGCCCTCCTCCGCCTAGCCTGAGAGGCGGTCGGGAAGCCTCGGGGCTTTCCGACCGTCTCTGAAGGGTGCCCTTCAGGCTAGGCGGCATTGGCCACTCGGGTGAAGCCCTGATCAGGTGCCCGTACGATCACCGGAGGGTGATCATCCTCGGGTGTGCTGACCGACCATCTGCACGTTGCCGGTGCCTTCGATGATCTCGCCGGCCTGCCACGCCTCGACGCCACGGCCAGTCAGGGTGGCCAGCGCCCGGTCGGCGTCCTCGGCCGAGACGATCGCGAACATGCCGACGCCCATGTTGAAGGTCGACTCCATGTCGTGGTCGTCGATCCGACCCTTCGTCTGGATCAGGTCGAAGATCGGCTGCGGCTTCCAGGTGGACCGGTTGACCACCGCGTCCACGTGCTCGGGCAGCACCCGGACCAGGTTGCCGGGGATGCCGCCACCGGTGATGTGGGACAGCGCCCGCACCTCGGCCTCGGCGATCAGCTTGAGGCAGTCCTTGGCGTAGATCTTGGTCGGCGTGAGCAGCTCCTCGCCGAGGGTCCGCTGCCGACCGAAGTCGTCGATCACGATGTCCAGACGCATCCGGGCCGCGCCCAGCAGCACGTGCCGGACCAGCGAGTACCCGTTGGAGTGCAGGCCGGAGGAGCGCATGGCGATCACCACGTCGCCGACCTCGACCCGCTCGGGGCTCAGAATGTCGGCTTCCTCGACCACGCCCACGCCGGTCGCGGAGATGTCGTACTCGTCCGGACGCAGGACGCCGGGGTGCTCGGCGGTCTCCCCGCCCAGCAGCGCGCAGCCGGCGTAGCGGCAGCCGTCGGCGATGCCCGCGCCAATCTCGGCGACCTTGTCCGGCACCACCTCGCCGGTGGCGATGTAGTCGAGCAGGAACAGCGGCTCGGCGCCGCAGGCCACCAGGTCGTCGACGACCATCGCGACGAGGTCGATGCCGACCGTGTCGTGAATGTCCATCTGCTGGGCGATCACCAGCTTGGTGCCCACCCCGTCGGTGGAGGACGCCAGGATCGGGCTCTTGTACTTCTTCGTGTCCAGCCGGAACAGGCCGGCGAAGCCACCGAGGTCACCGAGCACCTCGGGACGGCGGGTCTGCCGCACCTTCGACTTGAGCAACTCCACCGCGCGGTCACCCGCGTCGATGGAGACACCGGCGTCGGCGTACGAGACCGAGCGTTTGCGCGCCTGGCGGCCAGCACCGCCCGTCCACGGCTGGCGGTCGCCGCCGGCGCCGGTCGGGCTGCTTCCTGCGCCGCTGCGCTCGGACACGTGCGTCACGGTTCTCCCCTTTGGTTCTCGGTGCCGCCGGCGGTAGCCGGGCCGCGCCGGTTGGTGCTACGGGCGGTTTGCGGTAACGCCACCCGGAGTGGCGACGGACGAGCCGTTGGTGAGCGGGGCCTCCGGCGCCGAGTTGGCGACGCGTCGACCCACCCCTTCGAGCACGTGCTTACCGATCAGGTTGCCGGCTGGCAACTCGATCGGGTACTCCCCATCGAAACACGCCCGACACAACCTGGTCTTCGGCTGCTCGGTCGCGGCGATCAGACCGGGAAGGGAAACGAAGCCCAGCGTGTCGGCGCCGATGGAGCGCCGGATGCCGTCGTTGTCCAACCCGTTGGCCAGCAGCTCCGCCCGGGTGGCGAAGTCGATGCCGTAGAAGCACGGCCAGCTGACCGGCGGGGAGGAGATCCGGACGTGCACCTCCAGCGCCCCCGCCTCACGCAGCATCCGCACGATGGCGCGCTGGGTGTTGCCGCGCACGATCGAGTCGTCCACCACCACCAACCGCTTGCCGCGGACGTTCTCCCGCAGCGGGTTGAGCTTGAGCCGGATGCCGAGCTGACGCAGGGTCTGCGACGGCTGGATGAAGGTACGGCCCACGTACGGGTTCTTCATCAGGCCGGCGCCGTACGTGATGCCGGACGCCTCCGCGTACCCGATGGCGGCCGGGGTGCCCGACTCGGGCACCGGGATCACCAGGTCGGCCTCGACCGGGTGCTCCTTGGCCAACTGCCGGCCGATCTGCACCCGCGCCGAGTGGACGTTGCGCCCGGCGATGGTGGCATCCGGGCGGGCGATGTAGACGTACTCGAAGAGGCAGCCCTTCGGCTCCGGCGCGGCGAACCGGGTGGAGCGCAGCCCGTTCTCGTCGATCGCGATCAACTCGCCCGGCTCGACCTCGCGCACCACGCTGGCGCCGACGATGTCCAGGGCGGCCGTCTCGCTGGCGACGACCCAGCCGCGCTCAAGGCGGCCGAGCACCAGCGGGCGGACGCCGTGCGGATCGCGGGCCGCGTAGAGGGTCGACTCGTCCATGAAGACGAAGCTGAACGCGCCGCGCAGCTGCGGCAGCACCTCCAGCGCCGCCGCCTCGACCGACAGATCCGGTCGGCTGGCGAGCAGCATCGTCACCAGGGAGGTGTCGTTTGTCGAGCCGTCCGCGATGAGGCCGCGCTCGGCGACCTCCTTCTCCAGCTCGGCCGTGTTGACCAGGTTGCCGTTGTGGGCCAGCGCGATGGTCGTGCCGGAGGTCGTCGACCGGATCGTCGGCTGGGCGTTCTCCCAGTTGGACGCGCCGGTGGTGGAGTATCGGGCGTGCCCGATCGCCAGGTGACCACGCAGGCTGGCCAGGGTGGGCTCGTCGAAGACCTGCGCCACGAGGCCGAGGTCCTTGTAGACCACCACGCCCGAGCCATCGCTCACCGCGATGCCCGCCGCCTCCTGGCCGCGGTGCTGTAGGGCGTAGAGGCCGAAGTAGGTCAGATTGGCAACCTCTTCGCCGGGGGCCCAGACGCCGAAGACGCCACAGGCATCCTGGGGGCCAGGTCGTTGGGGATCAAGGTCGTGGCTCAGCCGGCCGTCGCCTCGGGGCACCTACCGCTCCCTCATGCTGGTCTGGACCGGCCGGGCGGGGATCACGGGCGGATCCACTCTCCTCTGCCGGGACCACTGTCATCGCCTGACAGTGTACGCGAATCGGCGTCAATACAGAAAGTCACGATTCCCCTGCTCAGCGTTACGGGGAGTGGACATCGGGACAACTAGAGGGGCAGATAGGCCGAGAGGTCCGCGCGGTTGCCACTCATCTGGACGCGACCGTCGGTGACCGCCTCAGCCCAGGCGACCCTGCCGGTTGCCAGCTCCAACCAGGTGTTCGGGGCCATCTCGACCACGTTTGGTGGATTTCCCCTGGTGTGTCGAGGCCCCGGTACGCACTGGATCGCCCCGTATGGTGGAACGCGCACCTCCACCGATCGGCCGGGGGCGCGCTCCGCGAGGACGGCCAACAGCGACCGGACCGCCTCTCGGAACACCGGCCGTTTGGGCGTACGCCCCTCGTCGAGCGCCGACAACGCGGCCACAACGGCAGCGGACTTACTGTGCGGAGAGGACACGACGGGACGATACGACCCCCAGGCCAAACACGCGACGCTGGCCCTGGGTCGCGCTCATGCAGTCGGACAAGGCATAGTTGCCGACGGCGTATTCGTACCGTGATGATCCCCGGCCCGGCGCCCCGCCGGTCAGAGGGAAGTCAGCCCGGAAGGCGGTGGACGTGTCAACACACCGACGTGCCTGGAAGCAGCGGGCCGGTGTGGTCGTAGCGCTGGTTGCCGGCGCTCTGCTCGCCGTCCCCGCCACACCAGCCATGGCCGCAGATGTCAGCGTTTCCCCCGGCTCGATCACCGTAAACGCCGGCAGCGACGCCACAATCACCGTGCGCGTCACTGGGGGTAATGGCGACGAGTCGGCGAAGGTCAGCCTCGCCGGCCTGCCGTCCGGCGTCAGCTGCGCCAGTGGTTGCGGCGATGTCAAACTCTCCGGCGGCGGCCTGGGCAACCCGACAGGGTCGGCGCTGGTCAGGATCGCGGCCAACGACAACGCTGGCGACGCGACCGCGACCATCACGGTGGCCGTCGAGGCCGAGTCGGGCCCGGACACCGCCACCGTCTCGCTGACTGTGAAGGGCAAGGCCGCTCCGCCGCCGCCGCAGAACCAGACCGTGCGGTCGGTCTCCGGCAAGGTGGTCGCGCAGGGCGACGGCAAGGCCGTCCCGAACGCCTTCGTGGTCCTCCAGGACACTGCCGGTCACCGTTACGACGCCACCAGCAATGGCAGCGGCGACTTCCGGTTCACCGGCACCACCCAGAACCCGATCGCGCCCGGACGGATCGACCTGGGCGCGTCGTTCGACAACATCAAGGCGTTCAAGTCCCTGAACGCCAGCGCCGGGCAGGCAGTCACCGGTCAGCGGCTCAGCCTCGCGATCAAGGTCGAGACGACGCCCAGCGCCACGCCGTCCGCCACCCCCGAGGCCACTCCCACCGACGAGGTGACCGAGGAGGGCACCGAGGAGGAGCCCACCGAGGAGGCCAGCCAGGGTGCTCCGGCGAACGCCGCGAACAGCAGCGAGGACGACGGCGGCGGCTTCAGCTCGTACCTGATCATTCTGCTCGGTGGTCTCCTGGTCGCCGCCGGTGTCGGCACGATTGTGCTGCTCTGGATGAAGCGCAGGGAGAACGGCGACGACGACGACGCTCCGGCGGCTGCCGGCGGCGGCGGTGTGGTGCCTCCCTCACGGGGCGGTTTCCGCGGTCCGGACGACCAGACCCGCGTGGTCGGCGGTCGGCCCGGCGGTGGAGCGGATCCGACGATGGTCGGCGGCGCAGCGCTGAGCGAGGCGCCGACGATGATGCACCGCCCGGTGGTCGACGACGTTCCGCCGGACCCGTACGGCGCGCCCGCCCAGCCTTACGGCGGCGCGGGTCAGCAGGGTTGGGGTGGCGCGGGCTACGGCGAGGAGCCAGCGTCCGCTGGGTACGGTGCCGGCGGCTACGGCAACGCCCCCGCCTCCGGTGGCGGCTACGGCTCCCCGGCCGGCCCCGAGGGCGGTTACGGCGCTGGTGCGGCCGGTGACGGCTATGGTGCCGCGCCCGGCGCCGGTTACGGCAATGCTCCGGCCTCCGGTGCCGGCTACGGGAACGCCCCCGCCTCCGGTGGCGGCTACGGCGGTCGTGATTACGACGCCCCGGGCGGCACCGCCGCCTACCCGCCGGCTCCCGCTGGCGGAGCCGGCTACGGCGAGCGGTTCGACGAGCCGACCGGCCGTTACACCGGCGACAGCACCCAGTACCCGGCCCCGGCCGACCCGTACGCCACCGGCGTCTACCAGCCCGAGCAGGGGGAGGGGTACGGCCAGCCCGATGCCGCCCCGTACGGCGGTCGCGCCGCCGAGCCGACCGCAGGATACGGCGCTCCGGAGGCTGGCAGGTACGACCAGGGCGGCTACGGCCAACCGGCCGGCGGCTACGACCAGGGCGGCAACTACGGTCAGGAGCCTCCGCAGCAGCGCG
>NZ_JBEZEH010000223.1:0-11360 GCF_040648775.1 Micromonospora sp. NPDC049089 | reverse complement strand
AGGCGCCTGTGCGCACGTACCCCGTACCCTGGGAACAGGACAGCGCCCGCCGGGTCAGCCGGCGGGCGCTTCGTCGTGCGCGTGGGGTCAGCCCTGCGGGTTGCTCATCGTGAGGTCCTTGATGATGACCTCCTTCTTCGGGTGGCCGCCGCCGGCCTGCTGGGCGAACGCCCCGTCGTCGCCGGCCTTGGCCACGTCCTTGACCAGGTCCATGCCGCCGGTGATGGTGCCCAGCACCGTGTACGCCGGGTCCAGCGGCGAGTCGCCGTAGACGATGAAGAACTGGCTGCCGGTGCTCCCCGGATCCTGCGACTTGGCCATCGCGATGACGCCCTCCGGGTACGGCGGGCGCTTGTCGGTGGGCAGGTTCTCCTCGGCCATGCGGTAGCTCGGGCCGCCCTGGCCGTCGGTGTCCCGCCAGCCGTTGCCGGTGGCGCTGGGGTCACCGCACTGCAACACCTTGATGCCCTCGCTCACGAGGCGGTGGCACTTGGTGTTGTCGAAGAAGTTCTTCTCCGCGAGGTAGGTGAAGCTGCCCGCCGTGCACGGCACCAACGACCGGTCGACCTTGGCCGTGATCGGGCCGAGGTTGGTGTCGATCGTCATGGTCTGCACGCCCGTGGCGGACTGCTCGTTGCTCGGCACCCCCACGTCCTTGATCTGCGGGGGCCGCTGGTCGGTGGGCAGCGCGTTGTACGCGCACTCGGCCGCACCGGCCGCCGGCGCGGCGGTGTCGCTCTTGTCGTCGTCGTCGCCGCCGAGGCTCACCGCCAGCCAGACGGTGCCGGCGACCACGAGCACCAGCGCGGCAGCCGCGCTGACGATCGCCGTCGTCTGCCGGCGCTTGCGGGCCTTGGCCGCGCGCTCGGCCATCTCCTTCTCGAGCCGGGCGCGTGCCGCCGCGCGCTGCCGCTCTCTGGTGGACGTCACGCCTGGATCCTCCTGGCTGTCTGCTGCTGGGTGCCGCTTGGGTTGTTGGTGGCGCCCGGTCAGCCGGCGCTCGGGCTGCTGGCCGGGGTGCCGGAGGCCGACGGAGCCGGTGCCGCACCGGTGACCGGCTCACCGACCGTGAGGCTCTGGATCGTCACATCGGTGCTGGGCTTGACCTTCGCCCCGGTCCCATTGTCCACGGTCGGGAGGGCGCCGATCTTCTCCACCACGTCAAGCCCGCCGGTCACCCGGCCGATGACCGGGTACTTCGGGTCGGCGGTGGTGAAGTCCTTGAAGAAGATTAGGAACTGGCTGCCGTTGCTGCCCGGCGGGTTGGAGACCATCGTCACCGTGCCCTTCGGGTACGTCGGCGGCTGGCCGGGGGCCGGACTGGCCGACGGCGACGCCGACGGCACGGTCGGCACCTCTTCGTCGTAGAACGAGTAGGTCGGCCCACCAAGACCCGTGCCGCTGGGGTCGCCGCAGCGCAGCGCGCCCTCGGCGGTGATCTCGTGGCACTTGGTGTTGTCGTAGAACGACCGGCTCGCCAGGTGGGCGATGCTCGCCGCCGCGCACGGAGAGTTGGTCAGGTTCAGTTCCGCGGTGATCGGCGCGCCCTGGTTGGTGGTCACTGTCATCGCCCGGGTGCCGTCGGTGGGCAGATCCTTGGTGGCCGGCGTGCCGACGTCCTTGAGGTTGGTGTTGGCCGTCGCGTCCTGCGGCGTCCAGAGGCAGGTGTCCTCCGCGGCCGTGTTCTGCTTCGGGTCGGAGTCGAAGGCCCCGAGCGCCCAGGCTGAGCCGGCCACGACCAGCACGAGGATCAGAGCGGCGCCAACTCCGGCCTGGATCTGCCGTCGGCGCCGCGTCGAGGCGGCCCGGCGGGCCAACTGCCGGTCGAGCTTGGCCCGCGCCAGTTTGCGCTGCCGGTCCCTGCTGGAAGCCACCGGTGCTCCCCTTTCCTCTACCTGGTCGTCGCCGGCGGCCGGTCGCCCCGGCCCGTCCGGGCGTCACGTGTGCCGCGCCACACGCCCGCCAGAGTGTACGGCTAGTGACTGGGAATGTGGTGTACGAGGTCCACCCCATCCCGAGCAGCGCTTATCGGAGGTTGTCACTGTGCCTGGCGGGACGTGTGGGACGGACGCGGCAAACTCGCTCGGCCCGCCCGATAGGCTGCTGTGCAGGACGACAGATGCTCGACGGAAAGGACAGCGCCTGTGCTCGTGGCCGGCTTTCCCGCGGACGCCTTCGGCACCAACTGCTACGTGGTTGCCACCGCGCCGGGGGAGCAGTGCGTGGTGGTCGACCCGGGCATCGGGGTGCTCGACCAGCTCGACGCGCTGCTCGCCGAGCACCGCCTGCATCCGGCCGCCGTGCTGCTCACCCACGGCCACCTCGACCACACCTTCTCGGTCGCGCCGGTCTGCGGCGCGCGCGGCATCACGGCGTACGTGCACCCCGGTGACCGGGAGATGCTGGCCGACCCGTCGAAGGGCCTCTCGACCGACCTGACGTCGCTCTTCGGCGGCCGGCTGAGCTACACCGAGCCGGAGGACGTGGCGGAGTTGACCGACGGCGCCACCCTCACACTCGCCGGCCTGGAGATCGCCGTCGACCATGCCCCGGGCCATACCGGCGGGTCGGTGCTGTTCCGGCTGCCGGGCGCCGGGTCGGGCTGGGAGGCTGACGAGCTGTGCCTCTCCGGTGACGTCCTCTTCGCCGGGTCGATCGGCCGCACCGACCTGCCGGGCGGGAGCATGCCGGCCATGCTCACCAGCCTGCGCGACAAGATCCTTCCGCTGGCCGACGACACCGTCGTGCTGCCCGGCCACGGCCCCAGCACCACCATCGGCCGCGAGCGCGCCAGCAACCCGTACCTCATCGAGGTGGCTGGCACGTCGCCGGCCGCTCCCACCCGGGGCCTCTAGATCTTCTGTCCGCGCCGCACGCGGACCCACGACACCACCGCGCCACCGGCGCGGGACCGCAAGGAGTACGCCGATGAGCAAGCCCACGCCCATCTCCGGCTTCCCGGAGTGGACTCCCGGACAGCGGATGATCGAGCAGTTCGTGCTCGACAGGATCCGGGCCACCTTCGAGCTGTACGGCTTCGCGCCGCTGGAGACCCGGGCCGTGGAGCCGCTGGACCAGCTGCTGCGCAAGGGCGAGACCTCGAAGGAGGTCTACGTGATCCGGCGGCTGCACGCCGACGCCGAGGGTGCCGGTGGTGACGACCAGCTCGGCCTGCACTTCGACCTGACCGTGCCGTTCGCCCGGTACGTGTTGGAGAACGCCGGCAAGCTGAGCTTCCCGTTCCGCCGCTACCAGATCCAGAAGGTGTGGCGGGGCGAGCGGCCGCAGGAGGGCCGCTACCGGGAGTTCGTCCAGGCCGACATCGACATCGTCGACCGGGACACCCTGGCCGCGCACCACGAGGCGGAGATGCCGCTGGTGATCGGGGACGCGTTGCGGTCGTTGCCGATCCCACCGGTGACGATCCAGGTCAACAACCGCAAGATCTGCGAGGGTTTCTACCGGGGCATCGGGCTGACCGACCCGGAGGCGGCGCTGCGGGCCGTGGACAAGCTCGACAAGATCGGCCCGGCGAAGGTGGCCGAGCTGCTGGCCCAGACCGCCGGGGCGAGCGAGGCGCAGGCCAAGGCATGCCTGGCGCTGGCCGAGATCTCCGCCCCGGACGCCTCGTTCGCCGACGCCGTCCGGGCGCTCGGGGTGAACGACCCGCTGCTCGACGAGGGTATCGAGGAGCTGGTCCGGGTGGTGGACACCGCCGCCGAGCACTCGCCCGGCCTCTGCGTGGCGGACCTGCGCATCGCACGCGGGCTGGATTACTACACGGGCACCGTCTACGAGACCCAGCTGCGCGGCTACGAGCGCTTCGGCTCCATCTGCTCCGGCGGCCGGTACGACAATCTGGCCAGCGTCGGCGCTGTCTCGTACCCGGGGGTGGGGATCTCGATCGGTGTGACCCGGCTGCTCGGTCTGCTCTTCGGCGCGGGGGAGCTGTCGGTCTCGCGGGAGGTGCCGACCGCCGTGCTCGTCGCGGTGACCAGCGAGGAGCACCGTACGGCCAGCAACCGGGTGGCCGAGGCGCTGCGGCGGCGGGGGGTGGCTACCGAGGTGTCGCCGAGTGCGGCGAAGTTCGGCAAGCAGATCCGTTACGCCGAGCGGCGCGGCATCCCGTACGTGTGGTTCCCCGGTGCCGAGGGAGCGCCGGACGAGGTGAAGGACATCCGCTCCGGTGAGCAGGTCACGGCCGGTGCGGGGGAGTGGACGCCACCCCCGGGAGACCTCAAACCCACTGTCGGGTGAGTGCCCCCACTGGCGCTGACGGCCGCGGGGACCTACGGTAGCGTAAGTTACGCCACCGTAGGGAGTTTCTCGTGACCGTCAGCACCACAGTGAGCCAGACCGCGCTGCTCGTCGAGTTGGAGCCGGTTGTCGCCCGCAACCTGGACCGCCACCTCTCGCTCGCCAAGGAGTGGTTCCCGCACGAGTACGTGCCGTGGAGCGAGGGGCGGACCTTCGACGGCCCGCTCGGCGGCGAGGCGTGGTCACCGACCGACTCCACCATCCCGGACGTGGCCCGCACCGCGCTGATCGTGAACCTGCTGACCGAGGACAACCTGCCCTCGTACCACCACGAGATCGCCACCCTGTTCGGTCGCGACGGCGCGTGGGGCACCTGGGTGCACCGGTGGACCGCCGAGGAGGGTCGGCACGGCGTCGCGATCCGCGATTACCTGACCGTCAGCCGGGCGGTCGACCCGGTGGCGTTGGAGCGGGCCCGGATGACGCACATGTCGGAGGGCTACACCAACGCCCACGGCGACGAGGTGCTGCACTCGCTGGCGTACGTCTCGTTCCAGGAGCTGGCCACCCGGATCTCGCACCGCAACACCGGCAAGGCCACCGGCGACCCCACCTGCGAGGCACTGCTGGCCCGGGTGGCCGCCGACGAGAACCTGCATATGGTCTTCTACCGCAACCTGCTCGCTGCGGCGTTCGAGCTGGCCCCGAGCCAGGCCATGCGGGCCGTCGCCGACGTGGTGGCCGACTTCCAGATGCCGGGCAGCGGCATCGACGGGTTCGCCCGCAAGTCGGTGGCGATCGCCCTGGCCGGCATCTACGACCTGCGCCAGCACCGCGACGAGGTGCTGCAGCCGGTCCTGCGTCAGTGGGACGTCTTCAACGTGACCGGCCTCAACGCCGACGGTGAGGCCGCCCGCGAGCAGCTTGCCGCCCAGCTGGAGAGCCTGGACCGCGCCGCGAGCCGCTTCGAGGAGAAGCGCGACGCCCGAGCCGCCCGCCTAGCCCTCCGCTAACCCACCCCACCCTGTCCCCCCGGCACCAGCCTGTTGATCATGAAGTTGTTGCCACTCGCGTCGGCGTGTCGGGGCAATAACTTCATGATCAACTCGGGGAGGAGGTGGGGTCAGGGGAGGGGGAGTAGGAGGCAGGTGCTGGTGGCGTGGGCTACGAGGCGGTCGGTGGCGTCGGTGATGCGGGCCTCGGCCAGGGCCGTACGGCGGCCGCGTTGCAGCACGGTGCCCTCGCAGCGCAGGGTGCCGCTGTCGACGGTGACCGGGCGGAGGAACTTCACGTTGAGGTCCAGCGAGGTGTAGCCCACCCCGGCGGGCAGGGTGGTGTGCACGGCGCACGCCGCTGCGGTGTCCAGCAGGGTCGAGAGCACGCCACCGTGGACGCTGCCGAGCGGGTTGTAGTGGAACTCCTGTGGAGTCAGTTCGACGACGACCCGGCCCTCGTCGGCTTCCATCCTGGCCATGTCGAGAAGGTGCATCACCGGCGGCGCGGCCAGCTCGCCGGCGATCATCGCCCGGAGCATGTCGAGGCCGCTTCGCCGACCGACCTGGGCGGCGTTGGTCGCCGGGTCCGCCCACGTGAAGGTACGGCTGCGCGCTGGTTCCTGCGTCTGCGTCATGGACGCAGCCTGTCAGCCGGTTGCTGAGTCTGTCAACGAGATCTAGCCTGGTCGGATGCGACCCGCGGCTCTGGACTGGTCAGTGGAGAACTGCACCATCGCCCGCGCGATGGAGGTCCTCGGTGAGCGGTGGACTCTGGTGGTCCTCCGTGAGGTGTTCACCGGCGTACGCCGCTTCGACGACATGCGGGTACGCACCGGCATTCCGCGCCAGGTGCTGACCAATCGGCTCGCCACCCTGGTGGAGCAGGGCGTGCTCAGTCGCGAGCCGTACCGGGAGCCCGGCAGTCGGCTGCGCCACGAGTACCGGCTCACGGACAAGGGTCTGGACCTCTGGCCGGTGCTGGTCGCCGTCCTCGCCTGGGGCGACCGGTACCTCGCCGACGCTGAGGGCCCACCGCTGCGCGTCACGCACCGCAACTGCGGCGCCGAGGTACGCGCCGACCTGCGCTGCGCCGACGGTCACGACGTGGGGCGGCCACGTGACGTGGTACCCAGCCCGGGCCCCGGCGCCCGACGCCGTACCCCCTGACCCGACGAGGGCGCGCCCCACGCTGAGCGGCGACTCAGAGCAGGCATCGATGACCGTACGCGCCGAAAGTGCGGCGGTCGCCGATTGGGTGTGACGGTGGCTGTTCACCAGCGTGTCGGGGGTGTTGCGGCCGTGCGACCAGCCGAGGTCGACGAATTCGGGCGAATCCAAGCCTTGTTAATGATCTTAAGTATGTGAATACTTCAGTCTCAGCCGGCCGGTTTCCCCAGATCGGCCGCGTTGCCCTCGGGTCAGTCGCCCCCGGCAGACCCGCTCCCCCGCCCAGGAGGTTTGTTACATGCGACCCACGAGGTCCTCATTCCGCGTTGCGGCCACAGTCGCCGTTTCCGGAACCCTGGTCGTCGGCTCGCTCATCGGCGCGCCCGCCCAGGCCGCTCCTGCCGCGTCCCCCGACGCCGCCGCCGCGATCTCCGCGGAACTCGGCGACCGCTCCGCCGGCTCGTACATCGACGCCAGCGGCAAATCCGTCGTCACGGTGACCGACGCGGCCGCCGCCAGTAAGGCGAGCAAGGCCGGCGCCGTCGTCCGCTACGTCACCCGCGGTGCCGCCGAGCTCAACCGGGCCACCGCCGAGCTGGAGCGCTCCGCCAAGATCCCAGGCACCGCCTGGTGGAGTGACCCGGTCACCAACCAGGTCGTCGTCTCCGTCGACAGCACCGTCACCGGGGCCAAGCTGGAGCGGGTCAAGGCCGCCGCCGCGCGGGCCAACGGCGCGGTTCGGGTCGAGGCCGAGGCGGGCGTGCTGAGCACCCGGATCTCCGGCGGCCAGGCCATCTACGCCGGCGGGGGCGGGCGCTGCTCGCTCGGCTTCAACGTGCGCAGTGGCAGCACCTACTACTTCGTGACGGCTGGGCACTGCACCAACATCTCGGCCAGCTGGTACTCGAACTCCGGCCAGACCTCGCTGATCGGCACCCGTACCGGCACCAGCTTCCCGGGCAACGACTACGGCATCGTGCGGCACAGCAACTCGGCCAACGCCGCCGGCAACGTCTCCCTCTACAACGGCAGCTTCCGCGACATCACCGGCTCGGGCAACGCGTCGGTCGGCCAGTCGGTGCAGCGCTCCGGCAGCACCACCGGCCTGCGCAGCGGCTCGGTGAACGCGACCAACGCCACGGTGAACTACGCCGAGGGTTCGGTCTCCGGTCTGATCCGCACCAACGTCTGCGCCGAGCCGGGCGACAGCGGCGGCTCGCTCTTCGCCGGCGGCACCGCCCTGGGTATGACCTCCGGTGGTAGCGGCAACTGCCGCACCGGTGGGACGACCTACTTCCAGCCGGTCACCGAGGCGCTCAGCCGTTACGGCGTCAGCGTCTTCTGATCCACGCACCGCTCGCGGGCCGCCGGAACTCTCCGGCGGCCCGCGTCGCGTTGACAGCCACCGAACACGACGACGCTCAGCCGGGCCCGGACGGTCCCGGTCGGCCCCGGGAGACCAGCACGGCGGCCAGCGGTACGCCCGCCTCGGCGGCCGCCGCCAGCCGCTCGGTCAGCCCGATCCATGCTCCGTCGGTGAAGAGCTCGGCGGCGAACCAGCCCACCAGCGCGAGGAGGACCACCGCCGCCGCGAGCGCCAGCCGGCGTACGAAAGCCGGAGCGTGGTGGTGCTCGCGGTCGAGAGACGGCCTCGCGCGACGCGGCACCGCCAGGGCCGGCCAGACGGCCAACGCCCCGAACGCCACACCGGCGGCCACGGCGTGGGTCGTCGAGTCACCGGTCAGGTGCTGCGGGAACGCGCCCACGACCACTGTCGCCAGCCCGCCCAGTGCGAGTAGCGCTCGGCCCGCCGGTGCGGCGCCGACCAGGCCGAGCGCGGTCGTCAGATGGCAGAGGCCCAGGCCGACCAGCCCGACCGTCATGATCCAGCGATGGTCCGCACCCGTGGCGGCGAGCGCGCTGATGGTCTGCCGCACCGGGTCGAATCCGTCGGACTGGGCGGCCTGCGCCAGAGTCCAGCCGCCGACAAGGAACAGTGGTGCGCCGCCGGCTGACAGCAGGGCCCAACGGGGAACGGTGGACATCGGGCGATCGTAACGATGCGAGACCGAAGCCGCTTCCGGGCCGCATGCTCGGGCTGACCGGCCGCCGGTGCGGACGCTCGAACAGGCGCGGGCGACGGAAAGATCAGACGGGCCGCCGACTCACGGCAGCCGGTCGGGGCGCCCGGAAGCAGGCCCGCTCGGTGGTCCGAGGGGATCCGGGGGTACGACGCCGATGGTCGGCAGGTCCGGGCCGACGCGTACGGTGCCGCCGGTCGACCAGGCGAGGTACGCCCGCCGGGCGGAGAGAACCGCCAGCAGCGGCCAGAGGGAGACCGCCACCGCCGTCACCCGCTCGGCCAACCCCGTGCGGGAGCCACTGGTCACCTCGAACGCGCACCAGCCGAAGAGCGCGAGCAACACAAGCGTGGCGCTCAGCCCGACCGCCCGGCGGAACGCCCAGGGCGGCTCCGATCGGGTGGGGTGCTCGGTGTCGTGGCCGCGCGGCAGCCGCAGTGCCGAGCCGGCCGGCCAGAGCACCAGGGCGAGAACGGCCACCGTCGCCGCGACGCCGTGGCTGAGTGAACCGCCTACCGGCGGCCGGGGAAAGGCGACGAGCGCGATGGTGGCCACCCCACCGATCGCGAGCAGGAAACGGCTGGGCAGCCCGGCTGCGTGCAGGACGGCGGCGACCGACAGGTAGCAGCAGCCGAGCAGCACCAGGGCCACCACCATGATCCAGGCGTCGGTGGCGTCCTGTCCTGCCAACTCGCTGATGGTGTCCCGGACCGGGTCGTACCCGACGGGCTGTCGGGCCTCCGCCACCGTCCAACCGGCCACCAGCAGCACGGGTGCCGCCGCCGCCGTGGCGACGGCCCAGTTCGGTACGGGCCGCATTTCGCCACGTTAACCGGCTCGGCTGCCGGGGGAGTCGGGTTCGCGGGTCCACCCCACCAGCGAATCGTGCCGGCCTGCCGGGTGCCCGGAGGCGGGGCGGCCACCCCTGACAGAATGCGGGTGAGGACTGTTCCACGATGAGGAGTTGCCAGCCGTGATCCGTACCCACAATGCCGGAAGCCTGCGCGCCGCGGACGCCGGCTCGACGGTGACGCTCGCCGGCTGGGTGGCCCGCCGCCGCGACCACGGCGGGGTCATCTTCGTCGACCTGCGCGACGGTTCCGGTGTTGTCCAGGTGGTGTTCCGCGAGGAAGACGCGCACGCGCTGCGCAACGAGTTCTGCGTGAAGGTCGTCGGTGAGGTGACCCGCCGTCCGGCCGGCAACGAGAACCCGGAGCTGCCCACCGGCGAGGTCGAGGTGACCGTCGTCGAGCTGGAGGTGCTCTCCGAGGCGGCGCCGCTGCCGCTGCCGGTGGACGACCAGATCGAGGCCGGCGACGACATTCGACTCCGGTACCGCTACCTGGACCTGCGCCGCAGTGGCCCGGCGAACGCGCTGCGGCTGCGCTCGCGCGCCAGCCAGCTGGCCCGGGGCGTGCTGCACGAGCGGGACTTCCTGGAGATCGAGACGCCGACGCTGACCCGCTCGACGCCGGAGGGGGCCCGCGACTTCCTGGTGCCGGTGCGGCTTCAGCCCGGCAGCTGGTACGCGTTGCCGCAGTCGCCGCAGCTGTTCAAGCAGCTGCTGATGGTGGGCGGCATGGAGCGGTACTACCAGATCGCCCGCTGCTACCGCGACGAGGACTTCCGCGCCGACCGGCAGCCGGAGTTCACCCAGCTCGACATCGAGATGTCGTTCGTGACCGAGGACGACGTGATCGACCTTGGTGAGGCGATCGTCTCGGCGCTGTGGAAGGACCTGGCCGGGCACGAGATCAGCCGTCCGATCCCGCGGATCACCTGGCACGACGCGATGGCACGGTACGGCTCGGACAAGCCGGACCTGCGCTACGGCGTCGAGCTGACCGAGCTGACCGAGTACCTGCGCGGCACCGAGTTCCGGGTCTTCGCCGGGGCCATCGACGGGGGCGGGTACGTCGGCGCGGTGGTGATGCCGGGCGGCGCGGCGCAGAGCCGCAAGGAGCTGGACGGCTGGCAGGACTGGGCGAAGGCGCGTGGCGCGCGCGGTCTGGCGTATGTGGTGCTGGACGCGGAGACCGGCGAGGCACGTGGCCCGGTGGCGAAGAACCTCTCCGCCGAGCACCTGGGCGGGCTCGCCGACGCGGTCGGCGCGAAGCCGGGTGACGCGGTCTTCTTCGCCGCGAGCGCCACCACCCGGGAGGCACAGGAGCTGCTCGGGGCGGCCCGCGTCGAGATCGCCAAGCGGTCCGGCCTGATCGACGAGAGCGCCTGGGCGTTCTGCTGGGTGGTCGACGCGCCGATGTTCGAGCGCACGGACGAGGGCGGTTGGACGGCCGTGCACCACCCGTTCACCTCGCCGAACTCGGAGTGGGTCGACCGGTTCGAGGAGGCTCCGGACCGGGCCCTGGCGTACGCGTACGACATCGTCTGCAACGGCAACGAGATCGGCGGCGGGTCGATCCGTATCCACCGGGGTGACGTGCAGAAGCGGGTCTTCGACCTGCTCGGCATCACCCCCGAGGAGGCGCAGGACAAGTTCGGCTTCCTGCTGGAGGCGTTCAAGTACGGCGCTCCGCCGCACGGCGGCATCGCCTTCGGCTGGGACCGGGTCTGCATGCTGCTCGCCGGCGCGGACTCGATCCGTGAGGTCATCGCGTTCCCGAAGACCCGGGGCGGCTTCGACCCGCTGACCAGTGCTCCCACCCCGATCACCGCACAGCAGCGCACCGAGGCCGGCATCGACGCCAAGCCCAAGCCGGCCGCGGCGGCCCACACCGGCACCGCCGGCCCCGCAGCCCCGGTAGCCGACCCGGTCTGAGGCACCCCCACCCGCCCTTCGCTTGGTTGATCAAGAGGTTTGGGTGAACATAGCCCCGCGGGATTTACCCAAACACGTTTT
>NZ_JBEZEH010000222.1:0-11407 GCF_040648775.1 Micromonospora sp. NPDC049089 | reverse complement strand
CTCGGTCACCGCCTCGGCGACCAGCTGCTCCGCCTGGCGCCGGAACCCGGCGTTGACGGGAGCGCCCGGCGCCGGCTCCAACGACACGCCGTAGAGCGACCAGATGAACGCGTGCACCACCCGCAGCGGGCGGCCCCGCGTCGCGGCCTCCCGGGCGGCGACACGCACCGCCTCCAGCGCCGATGTCGAGCCGTCCACAGCCACCACCACTGGGGCACCGGATCTGTTGGTCATCACGTCCTCCTTCGTTCCGTTTTCATCCTCCTGCAATGCGGGCCGGACGGTCAGGGGCGGACGGTAAGGGACCGGGGGCCATTGGTCCCGTCGACCCGGTCGCTCGGCGGGGTCGGACGGCGACGGGCCAGCAACAGCACCAACCCGGGCAGGGCGCTGACCACCGCGCAGGCCAGCAGTACGGTCGGTGCCAGGGGGTCGGTGCCGAGCAGGTCCCGCAGCGGGGCGAACAGCACCCCGCCGACCTGCAGCAGCGCCGACACCGCGACCGCGACGAGGAGGCCGGGGTTGCCGCGCCGCGCGCCTGCCGGCCGGGGCGCCCGGACGGCCAGTGCCACGCCGAGCTGGGCCAGCCCGAGCACCACGAAGACCACCGACTGCCAGGGCAGGTCCCGGTCGGCGGCGACCACACCGGCGCCCAGCACCACGGCGGCGATCAGCGCGCCGGTGACCAGGACGTCCCGACCGAGCCCGGCGCCGAGCACCGACTCCTGTGGCGAACGGGGCGTCCGGCGCAGGGTGCCGGGTTCGGCCGGCTCGGCACCGAGGGCCACCCCGGGCACCCCATGGGTCAGCAGGTTGATCCAGAGGATCTGTGCGGGTTGCAGTGGTACGGCCAGCCCGAACAGCGGGCCGATGAGCATCACCAGGATCTCGGCCACCCCGCCGGAGAGGGCGTAGCGCAGGAACCGGCGAATGTTGTCGTAGATGCGGCGGCCCTCACCGATGGCGGCGGCCACTGTGGACAGGTCGTCGTCGACGAGGACCAAATCGGCGGCCTGCCGGGCGACCTCGGTGCCGCCACCCATCGCCACCCCGATGTCGGCGCGGCGCAGCGCCGGCGCGTCGTTGACTCCGTCGCCGGTCATCGCGACCACGTGACCGCGGGCCTGCAGGCCCGCGATGATGTCGAGCTTCTGTTCCGGTTGGGTCCGGGCGAAGACGCGGGTGTCCGGGTGCGCCGTCGAGTCGTCGTCGCCGCGGGCGAGAGGATCACCGTCGTGCCACAGGCCCAGCTGGGAGCCGATCGCGGCGGCGGTGGCCGGGTGATCGCCGGTGATCAGCAGCAGCCGTACCCCGGCGGCGTCGAGGCTCTCGGCGATCTCGGGGGCGCCGGCGCGCAGCGGGTCACCGACGGCGACCAGCCCGAGCGGGCGCAGGCCGGTCGGCGCGGCAGGGTCCGGCGACGTGTCCGCCAGGGCGGCGGCGACGGCGAGCACCCGCAGGCCCTCCCCGGCGAGCCGGTGGGCGGTGCGGGTCAGCGCGGCGATCTCATCGTCGGTGGCGTCGAGCAGGGACGTGGTGAGGACGCTCTCCGGGGCGCCCTTGCAGACCACGAGGTAACGCTGGTCGCAGGAGCGGTGCACGGTGACCATCCGCCGTTGGGCCTGGTCGAACGGGTGCTCGGCGACCCGTGGCCAGGCCGCGCGGGTGTCCTGCGGGTCTAGGCCGCACCGGGCCGCGAAGGCCACGAGCGCCGCTTCGAGAGGATCCCCCACGGCGCCCCAGTCGCGTCGTTCGTCGTCCGGGGGTGACAGGGCGGCGTCGTTGCACAGCAGCCCGGCCCGCGCCAGCCGGCGGAGTTCCTCCGGTACGGCCACCCGCGCGCCATCCTGGTGCACGGCGCCGTGCGGGGCGTACCCGCTGCCGGTGACCTCGTACCGCGCCCCGTCGGTGGTGGCGACCTGCTGCACCGCCATGCGCCCCTCGGTGAGGGTGCCCGTCTTGTCGGAGGCGATCACGGTCACCGAGCCGAGTGTCTCCACCGCGTGCAGCCGACGCGGGATGGCGTGCGCGGCGGCCATCCGGCGCGCGCCCAGCGCCAGCGCCAGGGTCACCACCGCCGGCAGCGACTCGGGTACCGCCGCAACGACCAGGCTCACCGCCGTGATGGCCATGTCGACCACCGGCCGCCCGCTGATCACCCCGATCGCGAAGACCAGCCCCGAGAGCACGACCGCGACCAACCCGAGCGTGCGGCCCAGGGCGGAGAGCCGGCGCTGCAGGGGAGTGGCGCCAGGCCGCGTGCCCGCCACCAGGGCGCTGATCCGGCCCAACGCGCTCGCCGGCCCCGTCCGGATCACCGTGCCGTCCGCGCGTCCGGTGGTGACCACCGTCCCGGCCAGCGCCTCCTGACCGACGGTCCGCCCCACCGGTACCGATTCACCACTCAACGCGGATTCATCCAGTTGCAGCCGGTTCGCCTCGACCAGCAGCAGGTCGGCCGGCACGATGTCGCCGGCCTCGATCCGGACGAGGTCGCCGTGGACCAGGTCGGCGGCGGGGACGGCCAGGTCCCGGCCGTCCCGGACCACCCGGGCGGTGGGGGCGGCGAGCTGGCCCAGCGCCGCGATGGCGCGGTCGGCGCGGATCTCCTGCACCACCCCGATGATCGTGTTCACCAGCACGACCAGGACGATCACCGCGGTGTCCGGGTAATCGCCGAGCACAGTGGTCACCACCGCGGCGGCGAGCAGCAGGGCCACCAGGGGGTCGGTGAGCTGGTGCAGCACCCGTACGGCCGCATGCCGGCGCGGCGGTGGCGCCACCGCGTTGGGTCCGTTCGCCCGTAACCGGGCGGCGGCCTCTGCCGCGTCGAGCCCGACCGCGACGGGCACCTCGATCGTGCCCTCCAGCGTCCGGCCCGGACCGCCCGTCTTCGCCACCAGTGACCTCCCCGTCCTGCGCGGCGCGTCACCGGCACGCCGTCCGTCTCACCATGCCGCTGCGTGATCACCCAGGGCAGAGGCGTTGCGCCCGACGGGCTCGGGACCAAAGACCCGGGTCCGGGTTGTACGGAAGTACGTTTGTACGTAGCATCGACCTATGACCACCACGGAGTCGCGGCTCGCCGCGCTGGAGACTCAGGTCGCCGCGTTGAACGAGCGCCTGACGGCGGCGCCACCAGCGCCACCCGCATCCGAGGGCACCTTCTGGGCCCTCGACGGCCTCAAGCAGCGCCTGCCACCCGAGGGCACCGGCGCGGTCCTCTACACCGGCACCGTCCGCGTCGCCGGGCAGCACTACGACTGGCAGTACGGCCGCACCGTCGACGACGTGCTCGCCACGGACTGGACGGAGCTGGCCAGCACGCTCTCCGCGTTGGCCCACCCGGTGCGGCTGCGGCTGCTGCGCGAGATCCTCGACGGCCGGCACAGCACCAGCGAGCTCGCCGAGATCGAGGAGCTGGGCACCACCGGCCAACTCCACCACCACCTGCGCCAGATCACCGCCGCCGGCTGGCTGCGCAGCGCCGGCCGGGGTCGGTGGGCCGTCCCCGCCGAACGCGTGGTGCCGCTGCTGACCATCCTCACCGCCGCCGGCCGCTGACCAGACGCGGCTCGGCCTCCCATCCGACGACCCCACGGAGGAACCACCATGCGCCGGACGACAGTCACCGTCCTCGCCGTCGCGCTGATCGCCGGCCTGGTCGGGGTGGCGTTGATGCCCCGGGTGCCCCGACTCGGCGGGCAGAGCACCGGCGACCGCGACCTGGCCGCCGCCGCCCGTTCGGCCACGCCCGACCAGTCAGGGCTGCGTGGGCTCGCCGTCGCCCTGGTCGAGAACGGCCGGATCCGCACCGCCGGACTGGGTGACCGGGACCTCGCCGGTCGACCCGTGGAGCCGGGCACCCCGTTCGAGATCGGCTCGGTCACCAAGGCGTTGACCGGCATGCTCCTCGCCGACCAGGTCGCCGCCGGTGTCGTCGGCCCGGACGACCGGCTCGGCGCCACCTGGCCCGAGATCACCGGCCCCGCCCGCGACGTCACGCTCGCCGAACTCGCCAGCCACCGCGCCGGCCTGCCCCGGCTGGCCCCCGGCTCCCCATTGGGGTGGGCACGCATCCTCTGGTCCAACGTCTCCGGCGCAAACCCCTACGCCGGGCAGGGCGTCGACGCCGTTCGCAGCGCCACCGACCGGGTCGACACCGACGACGACGAGCGCGGCGAGGTCCACTACTCCAACCTCGGGCCGTCCGTGCTCGGCCACGCGCTCGCCGCGAATGCCGGCGTCGCGTACCCCGAATTGCTGCACGACCGGCTGCTACGGCCGCTCGACATGACGGCCACCACTGTCGCCACCCGCGTCGACGACCTGCCGGCCGATCGCGCCCAGGGCAGCCGGGCCGGCGGCCGGCCGCTCGACCCGTGGGCAGGAGCCGGCTACGCCCCTGCCGGCGCCGGCCCCTGGTCGACGGCCGAGGATCTGGGCAGGTTGCTCGCCGCGACTCTCGCCGGCACCGCACCCGGTGCCGACGCCGCCACCGCCCGTTTCCGCGAGGACGACGACACCCGCATCGGGTACGGCTGGTTCACCACCCGGCACGGCGACCGCGAGATCGTCTGGCACAACGGCGCTACCGGCGGTTTCCGGTCCTACGTCGGCCTCGAACGGGCGACCGGGCGGGCGGTGGTGGTGCTCGGTAACACGGACAAGGGCGTCGAGCCGATCGGGCTGCGGCTGCTCGGGGTGCCACCGAAGGAGGCCGACTCGGCGACGTCGATGGTGCTGCCGTGGATCGGCGCCGGCCTCGCGGTTGCCTTCACCTTCCTCGGCGGCCTCTCCCTGCTCGGCACCGCCCGCCGTCGCCAACTGGACCAGGTGACGCTGCTGGCGGCGGCGGTCTGGGCGTTCGCCTACCTCGGCCTGGGGCACCGGATGGGGGACTGGTCGATAGTGCCGGCCTGGCTGTGGCCGCTCGGCGCCGGCCTGTCGGCGGCCGGGGTGGCCCTGGCGGCGACCCGGTGGCGCGCCCTGCCGGTGGTCGACGCGCGGGTGCCGTGGCGTCGACTGCTGTCGGTGGCGAGTTCCCTGGGCGCCGCCGTGCTGGCGGTCGTGGCCGTCGTCGGCTGACTCCACGCGCGGCGTGTCGTCACCGCCGTTGCGTACCCTCGGCCGATGACCTCCGATCTGCTGCTGCGCCCGGTCCGTGAGGACGACCTCGTCGAGTTCTTCCTGCACCAGCAGGACCCGGAGGCCAACCGGATGGCCGCGTTCGGCCCGAAGGACCCGTCCGACCGTCGGGAGTTCGCCGCACACTGGGCCCGGGTGCTCACCAACCCGCAGAACCTGGTCCGCACCGCCGAGGTCGACGGCGAGGTGGTCGGCTACGTGACCGCCTTCCCGGTCGGCGACCAGACCGAGGTCAGCTACTGGATCGACCCGGCACGTTGGGGTCGGGGCCACGCCACGTCGGCCCTGGCCGCCCTGCTGCGCGAGCTGCCCCGGCCGGTGCACGCCCGCGCCGCCAAGGACAACGCCGCCTCCCTCGCGGTGCTGCGCAAGTGCGGGTTCGTGGTGGTCGGTGAGGACTCGGGGTACGCCAACGGTCGCGGCGAAGACGTCGAGGAGTGGCTGCTGGAGCTGCCCGCCGACGCCCCTGACCTGGGCGGGCACTAGTCTCGCGACGTGAACTGGTTGGATCTCGTCGGCTGGGCCGGCTCCGCGGTGCTGGTCTGGTCGCTGCTGCAGTCGCGTGTGTTGCGACTGCGCGCGATCAACCTCGTCGGCTGCGTCGTGCTGATCGGCTACAACGCCGCGATCGAGGTCTGGCCCATGGTCGGGCTCAACGTCGTGCTCGCGGTGATCAACATCTGGTACCTGCGCGGGATGCTCGCCACCCGGCACGACGAGAAGACGTACCAGGTGGTGGAGGTCGGCGTCGGCGACCAGTTCCTCGCGCACACGCTGCGGGTGCACGCCGCCGACATCGCCCGGTTCAATCCCGGCTTCCGCTGGGATCCGGAGGCGTCAGGGCGCTCGGCGTTCCTCGTGGTCACTGCCGACGAGGTGGTCGGGGTGGTGCTGGCGCACGCCGAGGCGCCCGGCGTCGCCCAGATTGACCTGGACTATGTGACCCCGAAGTTCCGTGACTTCACCCCGGGTGAGTTCGTCTACCGGCGCAGCCAACTGTTCACCGAACGCGGCTTCCACCGGGTGGTCAGCCCGCCCCGGATGGTCGCCCCCTACTACCACCGGCTCGGCTTCCGCCCCGAGGGCGACTCGTACGTCCTCGACCTGCCGACGTCACCGACCAACGCGACGGCGTAGGGCCTATCTCGGGGATCATGAACCTCGTTCGTTAGACGGGTATGGCCCGTGGAGACTTGAGCAACGCCGACCTTGCTGTGCTGGAGCCGTTGCTTCCGGGCGCAGCGCCGGGTCCCGTGCCCGCCGGTCACCGGTCGGCGGTCGGCGCCGTCTCCGCTTGTTCGACCTGTTGGATGAGTTGCTTGAGGTAGGCGATCTCATCGCGCAGGGCCGCCTCGCCGGCAGCCGTGAGAGTCACCCAGGTGCGTGGGCGCTTGCCCTCGTAGCCCTTCTCGATCTGGATCAGCTCGGCCTTCTCCAGGACGGTCAGGTGCTGCCCGAGGTTGCCTGCGGTCAGCTGCAGAGTGGTGCGCAGGAAACCGAACTCGACCCGGCGGGCCTGGTGCGCGATGGTCAGGATGCCCAATCGGACGCGCTGGTGGACCACGTCGTCGAGGCCGTTGGTGGGATGGTCGGTCATCGCGCCGGAACCTCGGGGGTCGGCCGGAACAGGGCGAAGGCGGCGCTGCCGAGCAGCAGCAGCGCCGCCGGGACGAGCAGGTGCGGCAGGAAGAACCACGGCGAGGCCGAGTGGATGAACTGGCTGCCCTGCACCATCACGATCGCCAGGTAGACGAGGCTGTACGCCAGCAGCGCCCAGTTGCGTTCGACCCACGCGAGCACCAGCAGCGCCAGCGCGATGACCGCTATCGGACTGGCCAGCCCGTTGATGAGCCACGCCGCCGGCCCGACCTCGATATCGACCGGGTCGGTGGAGAAGGGGTCGGCGGGGACGGGGATGAGCGGGTGGAACGTCTGCCAGATCGACACGGCCGCCATCAGAATGGCCAACGCGACGCCGACGACGACGTAGGGGCGGATCGGGGTGCCCACGCCACGCCGTCGGGACTGCCGTACGTAGAAGCCTGCGATCGCCGCGTATGCGAGCACCAGCGCGACCGTCCAATACCCGAGCTCCGCCGGGTTGGGCGCCACGCAGACCGTGTGCTGCGGGCGGGATCGGCAGGTGTCGAATAGGTCGACGTAGGGGGCGTACCGGTAGACGGGTATGGCGACCAGGGTGATCACCGCGAAGACCAGCAGCGGAAACCATGTGCCGCGCTGAGCGACACGGACCTGGCGTGTCAGGTCGCGCACGGCCGCCAACAGCTCGTTAGGCCCGTCTGCCTGGGGAGCAGATTCGTCTGTCATGAAGTGAGCTTTGCATTACAGACCTATCCGCGCAAGAGAGTCCGTCCGGATAACCTCCACGCGCACTCGGCGTTTGCGTCACCCGGGCAGGATTCGGCCAGGGTCAAACGGGGCACAGACAACGCCTACGCCGGGCGGGTCCACCGACCGGCAGGCGCCGCGCGGACCGACCGGCGTCACCACCGGAGAGGGAGCGAACCGGGCGTGCAGAGCTACGGGAGCCAACTGGCCCTGGTCGGAGTCCTGGTCGTGATCAACGCGCTCTTCGCGGGCAGCGAGATGGCGTTGGTGTCGCTGCGAGACAGCCAGATCCAGCGGCTGGAGCGCACCAGCCGGGCCGGACGGGTGCTGGCCAGGCTCGCCAAGGACCCGAACCGCTTCCTGGCCACCATCCAGATCGGCATCACCCTCGCCGGTTTCCTGGCCTCCGCCGCCGCGGCGGTCTCCCTGGCGAAACCCCTGGTGCCGTTGCTCGGGGTCTTCGGTGGCGCCGCCGAGACGGTGGCGATCGTGGCGGTCACCCTCGCGCTGACCTTCGTCACCCTGGTCTTCGGCGAGCTGGCGCCCAAGCGGATCGCCATGCAGTCCGCCGAACGGTGGGCGCTGTTGGTGGCCCGCCCGCTCGACCTGCTCGCCAGCCTCACCCGGCCGGCCGTCTGGGCCCTCGGCGCCACCAGCGACGTGGTGGTCCGCCTGGTCGGGCTCAACCCGAAACACGAGCCGGAGGAGATCGGCCCGGACGAGCTGCGCGACATCGTCGCCGGCAACCACGGCTTCACCAAGGAGCAGCGCACCATCATCGCGGGTGCGGTGGAGATCGCCGACCGGCGGTTGCGGGCTGTCCTCGTACCCCGGTTGCAGGTCTTCACGCTCGACAGCGGGACCACGGCGGAGGCCGCGCGGCTCGTGCTGGCCGCCACCGGGCACTCCCGGGCTCCGGTCGTGCGCCACGGCGGCCTGGACGACACGGCCGGAGTGATCCACCTGCGTGACCTGGTGGGTGTGCCCGACGACCGCCCGGTCGACGAGATCGCCCGACCGCCGATGCTGCTGCCCGACTCGCTGCCGGTGGTGGAAGCGTTGCGCCAGTTCAAGGCCGAGCGTCAGCACATCGCGCTCGTCGTGGACGAGCGCGGCGCCGTCGACGGCATCGTGACGCTGGAGGACATCCTGGAGGAGATTGTCGGCGAGATCTACGACGAGACCGACCGGGATGTGCGCTCGGTGCGGCGTGACCCCGACGGTGCGCTGGTGCTGCCCGGCACCTTCCCGGTGCACGACCTGCCGGACATCGGCGTGGAGCTGCCGTCGCGCCCGGCCGGTGACTACACGACAGTCGCCGGGCTGGTGCTGGCCCGGCTCGGGCACATCCCCACCGTCGCCGGGGAGGACGTCACGCTCGACGGTTGGGTGCTGATGGTGGCCGGCATCGACCACCGGGCGATCACCGAGGTACGGCTCAGCCGCGTACCCGATGAAGCCGACGGCGACGGCGACGCCGACCAGCCCACGGAGCCGGTGCTGGACGAGGCCCGCAGTTGACCGGTGCGGCGAACGCCGTCGCTCAGGCGGGCGAGAGGTTCTGTAGCCGGACCTGACCACGGGCGACCAGCTGCTCGTCGGCGTCGGTGATCTCCACCTGCCAGAGCTGCTGGCTGCGGCCCCGGTGCACCGGGGTGCCGATCGCCCTCAGCTCGCCTTCCCGGACGGCCCGCAGGAAGTCGGTCTGGTTCGACACCCCGACCACAGTGCCCCGGTCGGCCAGCCAGAGGGCGCCACCCACGCTGGCCGCGGTCTCCACGACCGAGCAGTACACCCCGCCATGCTGGATGCCGAACGGCTGGTGCAGCTGCGGGCCGACCTGCCAGCTGATGACCACCCGGTCGGCGCTGGCCTCCTCGAACTTGAGGCCGAGCAGGGCGACGAAGCCACCCGTCAGGTCCGGAATCTCCATGGCAAGGCCCTCCTCGATCAACTGGCGCAAGCCTAGCCGGGGCGGGTTGCGCCAAACCCGGTACGGGTTGGTGCCGGCGATGGGGGAGAATCGGTGACCGTGACCGACAGCAGCCCTCCGCCGCCCGGGCGGGACTCCCTGACCGATGACCTGCTCTGGCGTGGCCTGATACAGGACTCGACCGGCCTCGACGAGCTGCGCGAGCTGCTCGACGGTGGGAGTGCCGCCACGTACTACGTGGGCTTCGACCCCACCGCGCCGAGCCTGCACGTCGGCAACCTCATGCAGGTCCTCATGGCCCGCCGGCTGCAACTCGCCGGCCATCGCCCGTTGCTGCTGGTCGGCGGAGCGACCGGGCAGATCGGTGACCCGAAGGAGAGCGCCGAGCGGGCGCTCAACCCGACCGAGGTGATCGCCGGCTGGGTCGAGCGGATCCGCGACCAGCTTGCGCCCTTCGTGTCGTACTCCGGCGAGAACGCGGCGCAGTTGGTCAACAACCTGGACTGGACCGGCGAGATGTCGATCGTCGAGTTCCTCCGCGACGTGGGCAAACACTTCCCGGTGAACAAGATGCTCGCGCGGGAGGTGGTGCGGGCCCGGCTGGAGACCGGCATCAGCTACACCGAGTTCAGCTACCAACTGCTCCAGGCCAACGACTTCTTCGAGCTGCACCGCCGGCACGGCTGTCAGCTCCAGTTCGGTGGCTCCGACCAGTGGGGCAACATCACCGCCGGCGTCGACTACGTACGCCGACGGGGCGCGGGGCCGGTGCAGGCCTTCACCACGCCGCTCGTCACCAAGTCCGACGGTACGAAGTTCGGTAAGAGCGAGGGCGGTGCTGTCTGGCTCGACCCGACGATGACCAGCCCGTACTCCTTCTACCAGTTCTGGCTCAATGTCGAGGACCAGGAGGTCGACCGCTACCTGCGGTACTTCAGCTTCCGCACCCGGGACGAGCTGGAAGAGCTGGCCAAGGCGACAGCCGAACGGCCGGCGGCCCGGCTGGCGCAGCGGGCGCTCGCCGAGGAGCTGACCACACTGGTGCACGGTGCCGACGAGACCCGACAGGCGATCGCCGCCAGTCAGGCGCTCTTCGGCCGTGGATCGTTGGACGAGTTGTCGCCGGAGACCCTGCGCGCGGCCCTGGCCGAGGCGGGCCTCGTACGCCTCACCGGCGAATTGCCGGATGTGGCGGGTCTGCTGCGGGACTCCGGTCTGGTGAGTGGCCTCAAGGAGGCTCGGCGGGTGATCGCCGAAGGCGGCGCCTACGTCAACAACAACCGGGTGACCGCTGTGGACGCCGGAGTGTCGCCGGCCGACCTGCTGCATGGGCGATACCTGGTGCTGCGCCGGGGGAAGCGTTCGTTCGCGGGCGTTGAGCTGGGTGAATAGCCACCTGTCGACGATGTGACGGGGGACGCGTCCGGCGGATTTGACGATCATCCCGCCGGACGCGTAACTTTCTCTCTGCCAGCGCGGAACGGACGAAACAGGCGAAAGCTTGAAGCGGCCGGAGCGTAGGCCAACGGCCTGGGGGTCGGGTGGGCACGCCCACCGGAGCCCCAACCGGGAGGTGCCGCCAGAAACGCCGCGAGGCGGATTTGGCGCTGCGAAACCGACCGGGTATGGTTACGAACCGGCAGGGCACCGGGCGGGTCGCGGGAAATCGCGACGGCCGGCCTGCCGAACCCATGACGAGAGCGGCGCAAGCCGGTTGCGACATGGTGCCCGCGTTATCGGGTTGAAGCATGACGAACCGCGAAATATCGGTTTGACACAGCGGAAACGAGCGGGTAACGTAGTAAAAGTGCCTGGCGCTGAAAGCGCGGGGCGCGAAGCGGTAAAAGCCCCGTGATGGGTGCCACTGAGTGTGGTGCTTTGATCGGTGTGTGGTTGTTCTTTGAGAACTCAACAGGGTGCTTGTAAAGCCAGTGCCAATTATGATTTATACCCCGGACTGGTCAGTTTTTGCTGGCT